>JANYIW010000297.1 GCA_025358645.1 Bacteroidales bacterium | reverse complement strand
TGGTGATGATTTTCCACACATATTGTAAAAAAATAATATCTGCTGGAAGAATAATCAAAACCAGTTAACCTGATTAGTTTCCTATCATGCATTAAATAACATTTACATCTATCTATCTGGTCAGCGAGACCATATATCTATAAATTTAAGCACAATAGATCATATAAACAAAAACTCTTATGAAAATATTTGTTAATCTAAAATGGATGCAATACATTTGACCATTCGGTTAAACCTAATAGTTAAACCAACAGGTTAAGATTATGACAGAGAATGATAAACTAACAGAGGAGCGGATTTTTGAAGCAGCAACTGATGTCTTTGTTGATAAAGGTATGGACGGTGCACGCATGCAGGATATTGCCAGTTATGCCGGTATCAATAAAGCATTATTACATTACTATTTCCGAACAAAAGATCAGCTTTTCAACGCTGTTTTTGAGATGATTGCCAGAAAAATGCTCAAAAAATTTGCCCCGGTTTTCGATGAAAACCTCACCATCGAAGAGAAAATAAGGTTCTTCTTCAAAGAACATATTGCTTTTCTTCAGGAAAACCCAAAGTTGCCAGGCTTTATACTTAACGAAATAAACAGGAATCCGGCAAGGATAAAAATCCTTCTGGAAAATATCCATTTCGAAAAACTTTGGGAAAAGCTTTATGAACAACACAAAGCGGAGTTGGAAAATTACAATATCACAGAAGATACAATGCCACAATTAATGGTTTCAATTGCAGCATTAAGCGTTTTCCCTTTTGCGGCCAGGGGTTTAATTGAAGGTATTCTGGAAAAAGCTGACCTTGGTTTTAATAAATTTATTGAGGAGAGGAAAGAGTTTGCTGCATCGTTTGTGATAAAGGCAATAAAAAAATAAGAAGTGCCTGGAGTTTATATTGACTAAAATAAAAAATATTAAATCTATTTTAATGAAAAGAAGAGAATTGATATTTGTCATTTTGCTGTTTTTCGGATCATTTACGCTTCATGCCCAGAAGATTATGACTCTGAAAGAGTGTTATGACAATGCTATGACAGCTAACGCTCTTGCCGGTGAGAAAACCGGCTACTCGGATATTTCAAGACTAAAGGATGAAAATCTGGTAAAGGGATGGCTTCCAACTCTCGATGCGAACGGAAGCCTGCTTTATAATTCTTCAGTGGTGGATATAGGCGGGGTATTTGGATCTCTGCCAATACCTGGTATCGCTGGCGCTATAAAGCCTCTCCCGCATGAGCAATATAAAATCACTTTTGATGTAACTCAGGTTATTTATGACGGGGGAGCAATAAAAGGTGCACGAGCACTTGAAAAAGCTGATCTCAACATTAATGGAAAGCAGACCGAGGCTGATCTCTACAAACTCCGGGGACAGATAAACAGTTATTATTTTAATCTTTTGCTCCTCGCCAGACAGAAAGAGCTTTTGGATAATTACATTGAAATAATTAAAAAGAGGATATCATCAATGCAATCAGCTATTAATAATGGAGTTATCATAAAGACAGATGCAGATGTCCTCACTTCGGAAAAAATTAAGATTGAACAGCAATTGGCTGAAAATGAGATCAGAAAAACTTCCTTTCTTAAAATTCTATCCGATCTTACAGGTAAGGAAATCGATGGCTCTACAGAGTTTCTCCAACCTTCAGAATCAGTAGTACCTTCAGATGAATTAACACGTCCGGAACTTCAGCTTTTCGATCTGAGGAAAGAACAGCTTTCTGCAGGAATGAAAGTAATAGAAAGTAAAAGAATGCCTAAAGCAATCGGATTTGCCACACTTGGATATGGGAATCCTCCTGGAAGTAACTTCTTTAAAAATGAGTTTGCTCCCTATTATGTAGTCGGGGCCAGTATAAAATGGAATATATTCGACTGGAACAAAACCAGGAATGAGAAACAAATAATAACATTTCAACAAAGTATCATCGTAAACAGAAAGAATGATCTGACTGATAACCTTAAGAGGCTCCTCGAGTCAAAAAATAGTGAAATATTAAGTTTCAAAGCTCTTATTAATACTGATTCTGAACTTATTACTCTTAGGAAAAGAATAACTGCCTCAGCTGAATCGCAATATCAGAACGGTACAATCACTGCAACTGATTATCTGAATGAACTTAATTCAGAACGACAGGCTCTGATAAATTATGAGATACATAAAATAAATCTATCGCTGGCGAGGATTGAATATCTGAATATCAGCGGACAGGAAATAGAGTAAATTTACCCCCCAACCCCCCCAAATGGGGGCTATAATAAAAACTATCACAATATCATGAAAAACAGATCATTAATAATAATTGCTGCCGTTCTTCTCATCGGTTGCAAAAACAAAGCCGAAAAAGCTGACGCATTCGGGAATTTTGAGGCAACAGAGGTTATTATATCCGCTGAGACAAACGGGCGAATCCTCCAGTTTAATCCCGGAGAGGGTGTTAAGGTTGATAAAGGTACAATAATAGCCCTTATTGATACAACTGTTCTTAATCTACAGAAAGCCGAATTATCCGCTGGTAAGAAAAGCGTTATTACCCGCCTCTCTTCAGTCAATGCCCAGAATGATATCCTTAATCAGCAGATTGAGAACCTGAATGTAAATATCTCAAGGATCGGAAAGATGCTCAGGGAAGATGCTGCAACACAAAAACAATTTGATGATCTGACCGGACAGGTCGCGGTTCTCCAAAAGCAGATCATGGCAAATAATACTCAGAAAGCGTCAGTTGCCGCAGATCTTTCAGTATATAATTCCAAGGAAGCCACTGTGAATGAACAAATTAAAAGATGTACCGTAAAAAGTTCTCTTAAAGGGACTGTAATTGAAAAGTACTCGGAAGCGGGAGAGATTACAGCTGCAGGAAAACCACTTGTTAAAATAGCAGATCTTTCAATTATTAAATTAAAGGTTTTTGTAAGCGGAGCACAAATCGGAAAAATAAAAACAGGACAGACATGTATTGTAAGGATTGATAACGGGGAAAAGAGATTCAGTTCATTCACAGGAACTATCAGTTACATTGCGGAAAAGGCAGAATTTACTCCCAAGATCATTCAGACAAAAGAGGAACGTGTAGTTTTAGTATATGCTGTGAATATTGATGTAATAAATAATGGCGCTCTTAAATCAGGGATGCCCGGGGAAGCGCTTTTTTCAGCAGAAAAATAATTATCAGATGGTAAAAGCAATCGAATCATCAGGTATTTCAAAAAAATTCGGACCAACGAAAGCCCTGGATAATATATCATTTTCCGTAAATGAATCTGAAGTATTTGGTTTTATCGGTCCTGATGGGGCCGGGAAAACAACACTATTCAGGATCATTACCACTCTTCTGTTGCCAGACGAAGGGAAAATGAGTATCCTGGGGATGGATAGTACAACTAATTATAAAGAACTTCGGAAAAACATAGGCTATATGCCCGGAAGATTCAGCCTGTACCAGGATCTCTCCGTCGAAGAAAATCTGAATTTCTTTGCAACTGTTTTCGGAACTTCTGTTGAGGAAAATTATGAACTTATTTCTGATATCTACTCACATATTGAACCCTTTAAAAAGCGACTTGCAGGTAAACTTTCAGGAGGGATGAAACAGAAGCTGGCACTTTCATGTGCCCTAATTCATAAACCCAGACTGCTTATTCTGGATGAACCTACTACAGGGGTCGATGCCGTTTCAAGATCAGAGTTCTGGGATATGCTGGGGAAATTGAGAAAATACAATATTACTATCATTGTATCGACGCCCTACATGGATGAAGCTATACGATGTGACAGAGTGGCGTTGATCCAGAATGGGAAAATACTCTCAATCGATACTCCTCAAAAGATCAAAGCAGGCTTCAGCAGAAAACTTTTTACGGTTAAGTCAGCCGAAAAATACAAATTGATTAAAACACTCAGAAAAAATCCGGAGATTCTTACAGCTTATCCGTTTGGCGACTCCATACATGTGACATTAAATAACAACACATTGGATAATTCCCTTTATGAGTACCTGGCCAGTGAGGGTATCGGTGATGCAATTATTATGGAAGCTGAAGCAGGAATTGAAGACAGATTCCTCGAACTTATGGAAAAAGATAATGGTATAACTAATAAAGCATGAACAATACAGTAATATCTGTACATAATCTGGTAAAAAAGTTCGGAAGCTTCGTTGCAAATGATAATCTCAGTTTTGAGGTTTATGCAGGTGAGATTTTTGGATTTCTTGGGGCTAATGGTGCAGGGAAAACGACAACCATACGGATTCTGTCAGGGCTTTCAAAACCTACATCAGGAGAGGTTAATGTTGCAGGATTTGACGCCTATGACCAAACAGAACAGATTAAAAAGAATATAGGGTATATGTGCCAGAAATTTTCACTTTATGAAGACCTGACAGTAAAAGAAAACATTATCCTCTATGGCGGTATTTATGGCATGAGCAGATCTCTGATAAGAAAAAGACTTATTGAACTCCTCGCTAAGTTGCGCTTTCAGGAATACGAGAACAGGATGATTTCTGACCTCCCTCTTGGACTCAGACAAAAGCTTGCTTTCTCAGTTGCTGTCTTACACGAACCAAAAATCGTATTCCTTGATGAGCCGACGGGAGGCGTTGATCCTATTACCAGACGACAGTTCTGGGAGTCAATATATGAAACAGCTTCAAGAGGAATTACCGTATTCGTTACAACACATTATATGGATGAGGCAGAATACTGCGACCGGATTTCAATAATGAACGATGGAAAAATTGTGGCATTAGATACTCCAGAGAACCTTAAGAAACAGTACAATGCCGGCACAGTGGAGGAGGTATTTATTAAGATAGCGAGACCAGTATGAAACGATTCCTCGGATTTGTAAAAAAAGAATTCCTGCATATTTTCAGGGATTACCGGACCCTCTTTATCCTTTTTGGCATTCCGGTTGCACAGATTCTAATCTTTGGATTTGCAGTAAGTAATGATATCAAAAATGCAGGGGTTGCCATTCTCGATTTATCGCACGATGAAATAACTCTGAAACTGACTGACAAAATTATCTCCTCAGGATTTTTTAAAAAGACTGAAACCCTACTCAATTATAAAGATATCGACAGGGTCTTTAAAAAGGGTAAAACCAAAGCAGTAATAATTTTTGAAAATGATTTCGGCAGAAAACTGATCAGTGAAGGCAAGGCATCCCTCAGTATAATTGCCGATGGATCGGAACCTAATACAGCGACTCTTGTTACAAATTATACTACTGCAATAGTGAACGATTTTACCACGGAGCTTGCAGGCCCGGTATTAAATAATTCCATTAGGATCAGCCCTGAAGTAAAAATGTTCTATAACCCGAATCTTAAAAGCCATTATATGTTTGTCCCGGGAGTCGTAACTCTGATCCTGATTCTGATTTGTGCCCTTATGACCTCTGTAACAATAACGCGTGAAAAAGAGTTCGGAACAATGGAAGTCTTATTGGTCTCTCCTCTTCGTCCGATCCAGATAATTCTTGGAAAGGTGATGCCTTATTTTATCCTCTCATTCATAAATGTACTTCTGATCCTTGCCTTGTCATGGCTCGTGTTCGATCTTCCTGTCAAAGGGAGCCTTATACTTCTTCTTGCCGAATGTATGTTATATATATTAATGAGTTTATCTCTCGGTATTCTCATCTCAACGGTATCGGCCAACATGCAACAAGCGATCTTTATTTCCCTGATAGGACTTATGTTACCGACTGTTCTGCTTTCAGGATTTATTTTCCCGATTGAAAACATGCCAAAGATTTATGATTATATAAGTTCAATATTACCGCCAAGATATTTTATTGTAATAATTAAGAACATAATGATTAAGGGAACCGGTTTGATGTATATATGGAAAGAAACTCTTATCCTGATTATCATGACTCTTGTATTTATAGGGATTAGTGTCAGGAAGTTTAAAATAAGACTCGAATAAAATGAGGACAATATTTTACCTGATAAGAAAAGAATTTATTCAGATATTCCGGAATAAATTTATTTCAAAAGCAATATTTGCAGTTCCGATTGTACAGATGCTTATACTTGTCCCTGCTGTAACATTCGAGTTAAAGAATGTAAAGCTTGCTGTTATCGATAAAGATATGACGTCAGAATCAAGAGGGTTAATAAACATGCTGGCCGGTTCTGCTTTTTTCAAGGTCACCTTTTCAACCTTTTCAGAAGAGGAGGCAAATAATCTGCTTCACCGGAACAAATGCAGTATGATACTTCAGATACCATCGGGCTTCGGAGAAGATATCGGTAACGGGAAGCAAGGCAAACTTCTTGCCACCATTGATGCGGTAAATGCCTCATCTGCAGAACTTACATGGGCTTATTTCAACGGAGTTATACGCGATTATAATATGGATCTTATTAAAAAAAACTTAACATCCGGTTCATTTGTTCCTTTGCCCAGGATAGAAATCACAAACAGGTATTGGTACAATGAATTGTTAAATTACAAATACTATATGCTTCCGGGGATACTCGTCATCCTTGTTACCGCAATCGGGTTCCTTCTTGCCGGCTTAAACATGGTGAGAGAAAAAGAGATCGGGACAATTGAGCAGATCAATGTAACCCCCGTCAGAAAATATCATTTCATTATTGCAAAAATGGTACCCTTTCTGTTAATCGGATTAACAGACCTTGCACTTGGTCTGGTTATAGGGAAAGTAGCATTTAACATTCCTTTTGAAGGAAGTGTTTTATTAATGTTCTTTGGCAGTTCAATTTTCCTTATTGCAGTCCTGGGCTTAGCCTTATTTATTTCGACCTACTCAGGAACTCAGCAACAATACATGTTTGTTGCATTTTTTTGCATGATTATTTTCATCCTTATGAGTGGTATTTTTACACCTTATGAGAGTATGCCTATGTGGGCGCAGGACTTCAATCTGATCAACCCTGTTGCCTATCTTATGAGGATAAACAGGATGGTCATGCTTAAAGGATCAACAATATCTGATATCAGCCGGGAACTTTATTCTCTGGTTGTACTTGCAATTCTTTTTACGACCCTGGCAATAAGAAGGTATCGCAAAACAGCATAATAATCTGATAGACTATTTAAAAGAGATGACTGCTTCTACAGGCCAATGATCTGAGATAAAGATCCCATGTTCCTTTTTAATAACTGTTTTGTAATCCAATACTTTCATTCCATTTCTTACGAAAATATAGTCTATTCTTGCTGTTTTTGATTTGTCAGAAAACCCATTGAAAGTATAAACCGGACCTAAGGGTCTCTTTTCAGTTATAACATAAGCATCTTTTAAAAGAGGAACACTTTCATCTGGTCCTGTTAAGATTGAATAACCTGTACTGGTAGGAGGCATATTAAAATCACCGGAAATTATGAATGGGGATCCCTCAGTTATCTTATTAACTTCCTTAAGAAGTATTCTCGAACTCATCAGCCTTGCTGAATCCGAATCATGTGCAAAATGTGTATTGAAAAAGAAAAAATGTTTATGACTATTCTTATTTACAAGTTCCATCCATGTTACAATCCGTGGTAAAGAAGCGCCCCATCCCATCGAACCGGCAACCTCAGGAGAATCGGAGAGCCAGAAAGTGATGTTTCTGACCAAATCAAACTTTTCTTTTCTGAAAAAAACCGGGTTCATCTCCCCTTTTCTGGCGCCGTCGTTACGACCTGCTCCAACTGAGGAATAATCAACAAGAACTGAATCGAGAACCTGATACTGATGCCACAATACTTCCTGCATGCCAAGTATATCGGGTTTTTCGTTTATTATAAAATTACACACCTGTGTTGCTCTTTTTGGCCAGGCATTGATACTATCCTCCGGATTATCATATCTTACATTCAATGTCATTACTTTTATATCATTCTCTACAGGTCTATGTGAACAGCCAGAGAAAACAATTAATAAAATGACAGTTAAACAGATAAGCAGATTTTTCATTTTCACAGATTTTTTATCAAAGATAATCATCTGAAGTTTAATTACCTTATAGTTATCATTTAGCTTCACTGAGTCTGTTCTGAACAGTTATGTACCAATTATTTATATATTTGTAAAAATGTTTAAGGAAGGGATACACAACGCTTTTTGTAAACTTGTATCCCCGTCAAATGTTCGCTGTATCTACTATATATTTTGATTAATGCCTGATGTTATAAAGCTTTTACCCGACTCAGTAGCTAACCAGATAGCTGCAGGAGAAGTAATACAAAGGCCGGCCTCGGTAGTAAAAGAGCTGATTGAAAACTCTGTTGATGCTGGAGGAAAGAACATCAGGGTAATAATTAAAGACTCTGGTAAAACATTAATTCAGGTAATTGACGATGGATCGGGAATGTCGGAAACAGATGCCAGGTTATCGTTTGAAAGACACGCCACTTCAAAGATTACATCAGCACAGGATCTCTTTGCTATTACAACTAAAGGGTTCAGAGGAGAAGCGCTTGCCTCTATTGCCGGTGTTGCAATGGTTGAACTTAAGACGCGACGGGAAGAAAATGAAACAGGAATACTGGTAGTAGTAAACGGATCAAAAGTAGTAACCCAGGAACCATGCAGTTGTCCTGTTGGTTCAAGTTTTTCAGTTAAAAATCTTTTTTTCAATATACCGGCACGTCGGAAATTCCTTAAATCTGATAACACTGAAATCAGACATATTGTCAATGAATTTCAGAAGGTCGTAATTGCCCATCCCGACATAAGATTCTCTCTTCATCACAACGACACCGAAATATACAACCTGGTAGCTTCCAATTTGAGACAAAGAATAATCGGTGTTTTCGGAAAACAGATAAACCAGGACCTGATTACCATCGAGACAGAAACAAGCCTTATAAACATAAAAGGATTTATCGGAAAACCCGAGAATGCAAAACGAACATACGGTGAACAATTCTTTTTTGTGAACAACCGTTTTATGAAACATCCATACTTCCATAAAGCAGTTGTTGAGGCTTATCAGAATATCCTTCCTGTTGAAGCAATCCCTTCTTACTTCATTTTTATGGAAGCTGATCCGGCATCAATTGACATAAATATCCATCCTACTAAAACTGAGATAAAATTTGAGGACGAAAGATCAATATGGCAGATCTTAATGGCATCTGTGAGGGAGGCTCTTGGCCGGTTTAATATAGTCCCTTCACTCGATTTCAAAAATGAAGCTCTTATTGAAATCCCGGTAATGAGGTCATCGAACATGATACCTGAACAGCCAACGATTGAGATCGATACACAATTTAATCCGTTCGATGGAGAAGCGAGAAGTAATGAAAGGTCGGGATTTGTCGAACGGTTTGAGAAGGAGAATACTGCAAACTGGGAAAAGCTCTATACAGCGCTTGAAAAAGAGAATGATAATCCGGAACAATTCGAAAAGATAAGGGAATCGCAAAGAAAGTTCTTCCAGGTAAAAAGCAAATATATTGTCTGCCCTGTTAAATCGGGCCTTATGATGATTGACCAGAAGAGAGCTCATGAAAGAGTCCTCTATGAAAGATTTCTCGAATGTCTGAGCAATAACAGGGCTATAAGCCAGGTAGATATGTTCCCCGTTACAGCAGAATTAAACCCTTCCGATTATATTATTCTGAAAGAAATCGAGGGAGAACTGGGATTACTGGGGTTTAGTTTTCAGCATCCGGGCAAAAATAAAATCACAATCAACGGCAAGCCTTCAGACAGTAATTCCTCCGATCCTCTCCAAATGCTGGAGATTTTACTTGAGGATTATAAAAATACACAGTCAGATCCTTCAACAGGTGCAAAAGAGAAAGTGGCAGCCGGAATGGCTGGAGCAACAGCCATACAATATGGAAAAGCGCTGAGCCAGGGCGAAATGGAAGATCTTTTTGACACTCTCTTTGCCTGTCAGTCACCAAATTATTCTCCTAAAGGCAAACCTGTCATAAGCATTTTTACCCTTGAGGAAATTGATAAAAGATTTAAATAATTTTAAGTGACATATTGTCGGTTTGCGCAATTAAATTGTGTTTGGCCCGACAATTGAGGCCTTCTAAATATAAAAATAAATAATAGATGAACGGATACGGCAGAGGCATTCTGGATTTACCCCCGGTAGTGAAGAATATCATAATGATCAATGTAATAATGATTTTAGCTTATTATGCAGCTAACAGCGTTTTTGACATTGATCTTAATAGTTTGCTTGGACTCTATTTCCCAAAATCAGAACAGTTCAAGCCTTTGCAGATAGTCACTCACATGTTTATGCATGCAGGTATCTGGCATATTTTTTTCAACATGTATGCCCTGTTTATTTTTGGACCAGTGCTGGAAAATGTATGGGGTCCCAAGCGGTTTTTCATATTCTATATGGTTTGCGGTCTTGGTGCAGCTTTTACGCATGAATCTGTGATATTTTTGCAGTATAATCATCTGATCAATAGCCTGAGTCCTGAAAACATCCATGCTGTACTAACTGAAGGAACAACATATTTTCACCAGGGAAAGGTATTTTCAGATCCTGATATGCAAAGCCTCCAATTACTTCTTAATACACCAACAGTTGGCGCTTCAGGTGCAATTTTTGGTGTTCTTCTTGCTTTCGGAGTTCTTTTCCCTAACACACAGCTTATGCTACTTATTCCTCCAATGCCAATAAAGGCTAAGTATCTGGTGATAGGCTATGGCGCATTAGAGCTCTATCTTGCAGTAACACAACCAGGAAGTAATATTGCACATGCCGCTCATCTGGGAGGTATGTTATTCGGCTATCTCCTTATCAGGTACTGGAGAAAAACAACAAATACTTTATTTTAATGGGAATCTTTGACGACATAAAATTGACTTTCAGAAATGGAAGTAACCTTACCAGGCTTATTTATATCAATATAGCAGTATTTATTCTGATTACTATTGTTGCCATAATTGGTTTCCTTCTTAATAATCAGGAAATCTCAGGGAAAGCTCTCGATCTTTTTTCCGTTCCCGCTTCTTTAAATGCCTTACTTGTAAGACCATGGACATTAATTACATACATGTTCACACATAAAGATATCTGGCATATTCTTTTCAATATGTTATGGCTGTACTGGTTTGGAAGGATCTTCCTTGAGTATCTCGACGAGAGGAAGCTTGTCGCTGTATATTTTCTTGGAGGCATCTGTGGCGCATTGGTTTACATTCTCTCATTCAATATTTTTCCTGCTTTTAAAGGTGTTTTAGCTGACTCTGCTGCAATAGGAGCTTCCGCATCCGTTATGGCAATAGTAATTGCAATTGCCGCTTATGTACCGGATTACACAGTTCAGCTCTTTTTATTCGGAAGAATAAAGATAAAATACATGGCTATGGGAATATTTGTTCTAACGTCAATTATGGACTTTTCTATAAATTCAGGAGGGAAGCTTGCCCATATTGGAGGAGCTTTTTTCGGTTATTTTTATACAATAAATCTAAGGCAGGGACATGATATTGGAAAAGGCTTCAACCGCATAATAGATTTTTTTATGCGTATGTTTAAACCAAGGAGAATTCTCAAAGTCACTCATAAAAAAGTTGCCACAGAATATGAATATAACAAGGTTAAAGCGGAGCGCCAGAAGCTGGTGAACAAAATATTAGATAAAATATCCAAAGGGGGATATGATAGTCTGACAAGAGAGGAAAAAGAAACTCTTTTTAAGGAAAGCCAGAAAAAAAATTGATCTCAGAATCAGATCCATTTGAATAACCTTTTCCCACCCTTGTCAAAAAATAGAATTCTGCAATGGTATTTCCATTGAATTCTGGTAATTTTGTATTCACAAATTATTGTAATTGAGAAAGATCCTATATAAAATTCTACTAGTCGTAAATGCAGTCTTTGCGTTTACACTTCTTTTATCCTATCTGGCGGTAATTGTCAGTCCGGGAGATTTTGCACTTCCTGCTTTTTTTGGTCTTGCCTATCCTTATCTGCTGCTAATAAATATTATACTGGTAATTATCTGGGCAATGTTATTAAGATTTGAAGCTTTTATATCGGTTGTTGTGATTGCAATTGGATTTACTCACTTTTCGAATTACATAAAACTTTCCAAACGTTCAGGAGATAAATCGAACACCTTTAAAGTTTTAAGCTATAATGTGCGCCTGTTTAATCATTTTGAGAATAACCATGGCATCACTTCAGAAAAAAAAATTATTCAGTTTCTGAAATCTCAAAAACCTGATATAATATGTCTGCAGGAGTTTTTCTTATTGGGTAATCCTAAGGTGGAAGAAGCTCTTATGCTGGCAGCTCTTGGAGGAGATTACTATTCTCATCTGAAAATTATAGGAAGCGGTAAAAACAGTCTCTATGGGATTATCACATTAAGCAGGTTTCCAATTGTGAGGAAAGGAGAAATAATTCATCCGGGTTCTTCGAGCCTTTCAATATATACTGATGTCCTGATACAGAATGATACCTTCAGGATTTATAATAACCATCTTCAGTCATTCAGGTTAATGAGAATGGAACGTTCCTTCATTGAGGAGCTGACTGCTTCTGATGATAAAGAGACTATGAACGAGGTAAAAAGTTTATCCACCAGTCTGAAGAAGGGATTTGTAAAGAGGGCTCTCCAGGCACAGGTAGTAAAAGATAATATCAACAAATCTCCATTCCCGGTTATTGTTCTCGGTGATTTTAATGACACACCGGTATCTTATGCTTACACAAAAATACGTAAAGGACTTAATGATTCCTTCGTAAATTCGGGATACGGTGCCGGATTCACATATAAAGGGAACTATCCTCCAAACAGAATAGACTATATCCTGTACGATGACGCTCTTATAAACAGCTATTTCGAGATAATCAAAGCAAAATATTCCGATCATTATCCGATTGTCGCATATTTCAGAAAGAAAACTAAAACGGGAGCTTTCTGAAATCCACATTTCCACCTGAGATAATCAAGCCGATTTTTTTACCGTTGAACAAGCCGGGGTTTTCTTTTACAACAGCCAGGACTGTCGCGGATGATGGCTCAATAATTATCTTCATCCTTTCCCATACAAGAAGCATACATTCAATTATTGAATCTTCGCTTGCAGTAAGAATTCTATCAACATTATTCCTGATAATTGTAAATGTAAGTTCACTCTGCGATGTCAGTAGTCCATCGGCACATGTGATCGGATTTACGGATGGGGTCAGTACTCCTGAGGTGAATGAGATAAATGCATCATTTGCATTCAGCGGTTCAGCGCCAAAAACCTGAATATTTTTATTAATTCCTTTTACATAAGTTGAAGTACCGCTCATCAGGCCGCCCCCACCGATCGGGGCAATCACTATTTCAAGATCACCTTTTTCCTGTAGAAGTTCGAGTGCGGCAGTTCCCTGTCCGCATATAATATTAAAATTATCATAAGGATGAATCAGAGTAGCTCCTGTTCTTTCCATTATCAGGCGGGTTGTTTCCTCGCGGGCTTGCAAAGTAGGTTTACAGAATGTTATTTCAGCCCCATAGCCGGCTACTGCGTTTTTTTTAACAACCGGGGCATTTCCGGGCATCACAATATTTGCCTTTATTCCGTTCATACGGGCAGCCAGCGCCAGAGCGGCTGCATGATTCCCTGATGAATGCGTGACGACACCTTTAAGTTTTTCCTCATCAGACATCAGGAGTACAGCATTGGTAGCTCCTCTGAATTTAAATGCGCCAACCTTTTGAAAATTTTCACATTTAAAAAAGAGTTCACAGTTAAAAAGTTCATTTAATTTCTGAGACTTCAGAACCGGAGTATGATGAATAAATGGCTTAATCCTTGAATGTGCAGCCTGGATATCGGCAAGTTCGGGTATTCTCATGAAAAAGGTTTTCTCAAAAATAAAAAATAAATTTATGGAATACGCTTTATTCTTAACTTTGAATGATTATTAAATAATTCAGTATATGAAACCATGCACCCATCCATGGCATTGCATTGAAACAGGAAAAAATGCGCCGGTTATTGTGAAAAGCATAATTGAAATCCCAAAAGGATCGAAAGGTAAATATGAAATGGATAAGGATACCGGGTTACTGCGACTCGACAGAGTATTATTTTCGTCAGTTCATTATCCTGCTAATTATGGCTTCATTCCTCAGACATACTGCGACGATCATGATCCGCTGGATATTCTTGTTATTTGTTCTATAGATGTATATCCGATGTGCATTGTTGATGCAAAAGTGATTGGCGCCATGGAGATGGTTGACGGTGATGAGCGCGATGATAAAATTATAGCTGTCGCAGGGAATGATATGTCGGTTAATTACCTAAATGAACTGTCAGAACTTCCTCCTCATACACTTGTCGAGCTAAAGAGGTTTTTTGAAGATTATAAAATGCTGGAACACAAAAACGTAATTGTTGAGCAATTTATGAACAAGGAAAAAGCCTATGAGATAATTCTGGAAAGCATGAAACTTTATCAGGAAAAGAAAGAAATGCTTATGCAGCCTCAGAAATGATTCTATTTTACCTTTGCCGTGGCAATTATCATTTTTGAGTTTAGCCTGTTTCCTATAGAAAGAACATTCACTAAATCCTGAATAGGGAGTGTATTATCAAAACGTAACATTATGAAAGCATCGGGCGATTTCGTAAGTTCTTTTTTAAGTTGCGATTCAAGCACATCAAAAGGAACCTGAGCGTTGTTAACGAAATAAATCTTCTCTTTGGTCATAGTAAGGTTGATCTCCTTCTTCTGAAGTGTCTGGCTGCTCCGCGAATTGGGTAATGAAACTTTTATCATGCTGGGGTTGAGCAGTGTGGATGTGATGATGAAGAACAGCATAAGAAAGAACATGATGTCGTTCATAGACGAAGTGAATACTTCAGCAGTAAAGTCTTTTTTCTTACGAAGGTCTATCATTTTGACGGGCTTTTTAAAAGGTCAATGAAATTCATTGCATTCCATTCAAGCTGGTGGATAGCTTTGTTTAATATTAAATTCAGCCAATGATAGCCGATATAGGCAACAATACCAACGATTAGTCCTGCAGCACTCGTGATCATTTTAACGTAGAGACCCGCAGAAACACTGCCTATACTAACGTCACTTGTCATTGAGATATTGAAAAATATTTTAATTACACCGATTATTGTTCCCAGAAAACCGAACATAGGAGCTATACCGGCAATAACAGCAAGAATCTGAATGTTTTTTTCAAGATCATAAACTTCAAACTTACCAGCAATCTCAATGGCCTCTTCAATTTCTTTGATAGGCTTGCCAAGTCGGGAAATCCCTTTCTCTATCATCCTGGCAATTGGTTTT
>JANYIW010000293.1 GCA_025358645.1 Bacteroidales bacterium | reverse complement strand
CAGGAGTCGTGCAGCTCTCAGCTTAGCAATTTCAGAAAAATAGATTGACCCTGTTCCGAAGCTGAACCGTATCTTTGAAGCCGCAATATCCGCACTTATTCCTCGATGTGTAAGTTGCGCCAGATATTCGTTTCCCATTGACATGCCAAAAGCCAGTTCCTGAACTATATCAGCGCCGGCATTATTAAAGTTTGAGGCATTCAGATGGATCGTTCTGAACTGTTGAAGAAAAGCAGCGGAATGTACAACTGAAGCCAGATAGTCAAATCCCTCTTCCGGAGGGATGCATAACGTACCATTAAGCATAAGTCTGCTTAACGGATCTGCCTCAAATGCTCCCTTTATCTGCGAAGGATCAGTCCCGGTTTTCTTTACATACTTGGTTAGGATATCAATTATCTCTTTTGCTTTCCCATTTGAAAGGAAGTTTATTTCAATTGCCTCAGGGTGTATGTTTTTAAGAAGAATATCAAAATTCTTTTCATTAACTGACTCAGGATCTGTTATCACAAAGCCAAGTGAATCAACCCCTTTCATCAGGATTGTCAGAGCTTTAATGTTTGCGTTGGAATAATCGGTTACCTCAATATTCTGTCTGACCAGCCAGTTATTGTTATTAATCTTTGTACCTCTCAGATATGGGAATTGGCCCGGGAGAGTATTGACATACATAAGGTTTTCAACATCTTCCATCCTGTAGAAAGGTTTTACATCAAACCTTTCATTCGTCCTCCAGACAAGTTTTTTATTAAAGTCTGCTCCCTTAAGATCCGTATTGATTTTATCCATCCACTCTTTAGTGGTAACCGGAGGAAACTGATCAAATAATCTTTCCTTTTGCACCATTCTTCTCAGTGTTGTAAATTAAAACACAAATTAAATGAATCTGTGATGATAGTTTCTATGAAATTTATCATATCGGGAAGAGATGGAATCTTTGGCTATTTTCCTGCAAATTCCATCAGGTAAGATTTTATGAATGGATTCAGGTCACCATCGAGAACTGCCTGAACATTACCTGTCTCATGGTTTGTGCGTAAGTCTTTAATCATTTTATATGGGTGAAGTACATACGATCTTATCTGGGAACCCCATTCAATCTTTTTCTTCTCCCCTTCAATCTTTGCCTGCTCCTCCCTCTGTTTTCGCAGTTCCAGTTCATAAAGTTGAGATTTAAGAATCCTCAATGCATTCTCCTTATTATTCAGCTGCGACCTTGTTTCCTGGTTTTCGATTATCAGTCCTGAAGGTTTATGCCTTAATCTTACAGCAGTCTCTACTTTATTAACATTCTGTCCCCCTGCGCCACTCGATCTGAATGTGTCCCACGTAATATCTGCAGGATTGATCTTAATCTCAATAGTGTTATCAACCAACGGCGATATGAAGACTGATGCAAAAGTTGTCTGTCGTTTTCCCTGTGCATTGAATGGGGAGATCCTCACAAGCCGGTGAACGCCGTTTTCGCTTTTCAGATAACCATAAGCCCGTTCCCCTTCAATCTCTAAGGTAACAGATTTAATACCAACCTCATCGCCAGACTGATAATCAAGTTCTTTGACATTATAGTTGTTTCTTTCTGCCCAGCGCAGGTACATTCTCATCAGCATTGCTGCCCAGTCATTACTCTCAGTACCTCCTGCGCCTGAGTTAATTTTTAGTATTGCTCCAAGCTGGTCCTCCTCTTTCTGCAACATATTTCTGACCTCAAGGTCTTCGATCAGTGAGAGGCAGTTTTTATACTGGCTATCAACCTCTTCTTCAGTAGCTTCACCCTCTTTGAAAAAGTCATTTATTACGCTGACGTCTTCGATGCCTGAATTAATTTTGTCAAAAGCTATTGTCCAGCTTTTTAGTTGAGCAATGCTTTTCAGAAGATCCTCAGCCTTTTTAGGATCGTTCCATAAACCTGGTTGTTGTGACAGGCTCTCTTTTTCTGCAATAAGTTCCAGTTTACCCTGGATGTCAAAGATACCTCCTTAGAGCATCGCGGCGTGCCGATAACGCTTTTATCTGTTCGTTAGTTATCATTTCTGAATTTTTGAACAAATTTAGTCTTTTATCGTGTAACAATAAGACATAAAGTTTTAATTTTGGCATTCTGAAAAACAAGTATGTTAAAACTAATCATCTTTCTCCGTCCTTTCGCGAAGTATCTTTTAATTGCATGGGTTTTAACGATAATTACCTTATCGTCCATACCAAATATTCCTACCTTAAAGATCCATACGGCAAGGGCTGAGTTCAGGCTTGATTATCTGATGCATTTTTGTGAATATGGAGTCTTGACTTTCATTACTTTCCTATCATTTGCACGAGATGAGTTTAGGATCAATTATAAAAAGTACATTCTGGTTACAATGAGTCTGATCATGTTTGCTATTCTTGATGAGTTTCATCAGAAGCTTATACCGGGAAGAACCTATAGTATAAGGGACATCATGAGTAATGTATCCGGAATTCTGGCTGCCTTAATATTTTGTGTATTTGAATTCAGGCAAATAGCAAGAAAGATCAGCAAATAATAAAAATACAACCTACCCCGGAGGGCATAGCCGTCAAGCTAAGGTGTTAAATATCACATCATTTCCAGTGTTCTTCACCCCCAACCCCCTCAAGGGGGCTTGAAATCCAACATGTTTTTGTAAATTTGATTATTCGCTGATAAAATTACTTTAAATGAAATTAAGAGTTATCCAAAGAAATATGTTCTACGCAGCTAGCCGGAATACTTTTGAAAAGGCCCGTTTCCTTAGAAATAATATGACAGAAGCTGAAAAAATCGTATGGAACGAATTGAAAAACAGACAAGTATTTAAAGCCCGGTTTCGCAGGCAGCATCCTATTGACATTTTTATAGTTGATTTCTACTGTCACGAATTTAAATTGGCTATTGAAATTGATGGTGAAATACATTTAAAGAAGGAAGTTATTGATTATGATGACGGAAGAACACATGATCTAGAAAAACATGGAGTAAGAATATTAAGATTTACAAACGATCAGGTATTTAATAATATAGATAAAATAATCAGAGAAATTCTAGAAGCAGTATCTCCACAGAACCCCCTTTAGGGGGCAGGGGGTGATAAAAGGGGATGAATATGGGGTGATAAAAGGCATCTT
>JANYIW010000266.1 GCA_025358645.1 Bacteroidales bacterium | reverse complement strand
GCATTATACGCCACCGTCGCACCACCCAGATCCGCTATATTTTCCCCAAGAGTATGCTTTCCATTTACAAAAGTTGAATCAAGCACCTCATATTTGTTATACTGGTCAATAAGCATAGCTGCAAGAGCATCGAAAGCTTTGGAATCATCTTTGGTCCACCAGTCGCGTAAATTACCATCTTTATCAAACTGTCTTCCCATATTATCGAACCCGTGAGTCATTTCATGTCCGATTACCATACCAATAGCGCCATAATTGATAGCGTCATCAGCATCCATATTAAAGAATGGAGGCTGTAGTATTCCTGCCGGGAAAACTATTTCATTCCTGTTTGGATTGTAGTAAGCATTCACAGTCTGAGGCGTCATTCCCCATTCGGTGGGATCTACCGGTTTGCCAACTTTATCCATTGAATACCTGAATTCGAAAGCCTGTGAATTCAGTACGTTTGAAACATAAGATTCTGAAGAAATAGCTAACCCGGAATAGTCTCTCCACTTATCAGGGTAACCAACCTTTACTCCCATCTTATCGAGCTTTGCGAGTGCTTCCATCTTGGTTTGCTTACCCATCCAGGAAAGATTTTCAATCCTTTGTTTCAGGGATTTCTTAAGATTCACTACAAGGTCGGCCATCTTTTGTTTGGCAACAGGTGGAAAATACTTCTTTACATATAACTGTCCAATGGATTCACCAAGTGAGTTACTTGTAACATCAAGAATGAGTTTCCATCGTGGTTCCATCTTTTCCTGACCTGATAATGTCCTGCTATAGAAATCGAAGTTCTGATCTACAATATCTTTATTCAGATAGCCGGCAGTACTGTTAATCAACTGCCATCGCAAAAAGGTTTTCCAATCTTCTACCGGCACGCTTTTCATCATATTGCTCAACTCAGTCATGAAGCCTGGCTGATAAATATTGACCTCAGATAATGAGGGATAACCAACCTTGATAAAATATGATTTCCAATCGATGTCAGGTGCAAGTTTTTTCAATCCTTCAATTGTAACTTTATTATAGGTCTTCAGGGGATCCTGATTTTCAATATTGGTAAAGGAAGCTTTAGCAAGTCGCGTTTCCATCTTCATGATGGTTTCAGCATTCTTCCCTGCGATTGTAGAA
Organism: Bacteroidales bacterium; assembly: GCA_025358645.1. Taxonomy (GTDB): domain Bacteria; phylum Bacteroidota; class Bacteroidia; order Bacteroidales; family VadinHA17; genus LD21. The sequence goes on along the minus strand of JANYIW010000266.1, from coordinate 4,051 downwards.
TCATCCTTTAGCAATTCAAACATTTTTGTTAAATGGACTAGATATTTCTTCCTGATTTTTTTTGTAGACTCATCGTTGTTGAAATAATAGTCCCTCTCAGGCAATCCGATACCTGCCTGGAAACACTGTGGAATAACACTGGTGCTGTTTTTCGAATCCTGATTCGAGAACAAAAAGAAAAACGGACTAATCTGATATATTTGCAGGAATGCTCCAACAGATTGAACATCAGCAATATTTTTAATAGATTCTATCTTTTCGAAAAACATCTTAAGAGGAGTTATGCCTAGTTTTTCGATTGCTGTTGTATCCATACCTGAGTTATAGAATAACCCGATTTTCTCAGTATTACTCCCGGCCTGAACATCCCTGGTGGCGGCGGCTTCCTCAATAATTTCTTTTATATCATGCCTGTTTTTTTCTACCAGTTCGTCAAAAGCGGACCGCGAATTTTTGTCTGCCGGTATTGGATTATTCTTCAGCCATTTACCATTGGTATAGGTATAAAAATCATCACCGGGATTTATTGTAGTGTCCATGTTCTGAACATCAAACGAAGGGTACTTTTTCATCGTCTCTGTGGCGTTTTTGACATTACTGGTGCAGGCCTGTAATAAGGCGAGATAGAAAATTCCAAAAATAATTTTTTTCATGGTTTCTGTTAAATGATAAGTAATTATTAAACTGCAATATTAATTTTTTATTCAGCATAAATAGCATTAAAAGCTAATGAGATCTAACCCAGGACAATTTTCACTTTATGTACTTTCCCATCTCCGAATACCGGAATAAGGTTTGATTTATGTGGCATACCATCAATCGTAACTTCCCTGATTCCTTTCGATTTTTTATTCGGGTTAACAACTTCAATACTGTAAGTAGCGCCCCTGAATTTTCTGGTTGCTTTAAAACCCTTCCAATCTGTCGGGATGCATGGATCAATTAACAGACCGTCGTACTCAGGACGAATGCCCAGCATATATTGCGAGACTGCATAGAAATTCCATGAGGCAGTCCCTGTCAGCCACGAGTTCTTGGCTTCACCGGGTTTAAAAGCATCTTTTCCTGCTACCATTTGTGCATAGACATAAGGTTCTGTCTTATGCAAATCACTGATTTCTTCAAGGTATGACGGACAGATCTTTTTGTAATATTCCCAGGCACGGTTTCCATTTCCAACTACTGTTTCCCCAATCATAATCCAAGGGTTATTATGACAGAATACACCTGCATTCTCCTTGTAACCTGCCGGGTACGATGATATCTCACCATACTCAATATAGTATCTGGTGAATGCCGGATTATTAAGTACGATTCCGTATTTGGTATCAAGCCGTTCTTTTACGGCATTAAGGGCTTTGGTACAAAGGCCTTCTTCTTTCCCAATTCCAGCCATCGTACACCATCCTTGCGATTCTATAAATATTTTGGCCTCATCGTTTTCGTTGCTGCCAATTTTGCGGCCATAATAATCGTACGCACGGATAAACCATTCTCCGTCCCAACCATATTTCTTTATTACCTCTACCATTGTATCAACAAGCTTCTGAGCACGTACGGCTTCGTCAGTTTTTCCCAATTTCTTACAAAGATCAACGTAATCACGCCCATAAACCACAAACAGACCTGCAATCATTACAGATTCAGCTTTAGACCCTTCAGTCTTATTTTCAGTCGTCTGGAAAGATTCATTCGGATCGTTTGAAAAACAATTCAGGTTCAGACAATCATTCCAGTCAGCACGTCCAATCAGAGGAAGCCCATGAGGGCCCAGGTTGTTTATCACATGATCAAATGAAACTGTGAGGTGATCGAATAGACTTCTTGCAGCCGATATATCATTATCGAAAGGTACTAACTCGTCCAGAATATCAAAATCACCAGTTTCCTTAATATAGCTCACCGTTCCAAGGATAAGCCAGAGAGGATCGTCGTTGAAGCCACCCCCAACATCATTATTACCGCGTTTGTTAAGAGGCTGATACTGATGGTAACATCCCCCGTCAGGAAATTGAGTGGATGCGATATCGATAATCCGTTCCCTGGCACGTTCCGGAATCTGATGAACAAAACCGGTCAGGTCCTGATTGGAATCACGAAAACCCATCCCTCTGCCTATACCCGACTCGAAGAATGAAGCCGAACGTGAAAAACAGAAAGTTACCATACACTGATACTGGTTCCATATATTTACCATCCGGTCAAGCTTGTCGTCACCAGAGTCCACGGTGTAAATGCTTAACAGATTATCCCAGTATTTACGGAGATCTGCAAGAGCAGCATCTACCTTAGCAGCAGTATTAAACTTCGCGATTGTTTCTTTTGCTTTTTTCTTGTTAATAATGTTTTTTGACTCCCATTTTTCGTCCTCTTTATTTTCAACGTATCCCAGTATGAAAATAAAGTCTTTTGATTCTCCGGGTTTCAGTTCCACCTCTATATAGTGCGAAGCTATTGGTGACCATCCGTGCGCTTCAGTATTTTGTGGTTTGCCTTCAGACACCACCTGAGGTTCCTCAAATCCATTGTATAAACCAATGAATGATTCACGATCAGTATCATATCCCTGTATCGGGACATTCACCGAGTAATAGGCATAATGATCGCGCCTTTCCTTATACTCTGTTTTATGGTAGATGACAGACCCTTCTATTTCAACTTCCCCGGTAGAAAAATTCCTCTGGAAGTTTTCCATATCAGCAGCGGCATTCCATAGGCACCACTCTGTAAATGAAAAAACTTTAATTTTTTTAGTTTTCTGTGATTTATTGGTCAGGGTGAGTTTTTGTATTTCTGCCCATGTTTTCAGTGGAACAAAATAAAGTACATTGGCGGTGATCCCGTTTTTCTCACCTTTTATATTTGTGTAATTCATCCCATGACGGCATTCATAGCTATCCAGCTCTGTTTTACAGGGTTTCCATCCTGGTGACCAGATACATTCGCCATCGTTAATATAGAAATACTTACCGCCACTATCCATTGGTACATTGTTGTATCTGTATCGTGTAATACGCCGGAATTTCGCATCTTTATAAAAGGTATATCCACCTGCAGTATTTGAAATGAGCGAAAAGAAATCTTCATTACCCAGATAATTAATCCATGGCCAGGGAGTACGCGGATTATTAATTACATATTCCCTTTTTTTATCGTCGAAATAACCGTATTTCATATTGATCTGATTTATAGTTTGTTGTGATTATTGTTGACCTAATTGAGCTTTGGCTCTTCTATTGTTTAATTCAATTGTAATTTCATCCATTTTCTTTTGGTTTAATGGATAGAGTGTCATCACGCCGGCTGCAATCAGGGCAATAATTGCCGGTATCCAGCTCATTAGCATTATTATGCCCGGAACTGCGCCTTGAATAGCAACGGTATCTTGTCCATTATAATTAAATGCTGCTAGCACAAATCCAATTATTGCACCTGCTATACCTCCCCCAAATTTGGTTGCAAAAGATCCAGCAGAATAAACGAGTCCGGTAGCTCTCCGGCCATTCGTGAATTCCGAGTAATCAGCAGCATCACCAAGCATGGCAAAGAATAACGTTGGGAATATTGCAGCTCCAAACTCCGAGATGATACCGATTGTGAAAATGCCTGTTATATTCTCGGAACTGCAAAAAACAAGTAATGCATTTACAACAGCAGAAAAAATCAGGGCATAAATGAACAGGTTGCGTTTACCCAGGCGTTTGCCCAGAGGAGATGTTATCATAGCACCCGCGATTGAAGCCAGCATTAATCCAACCATATAAGTAGCAGCCAGCAACTGATTGTGTAAATAATGGGTAAAATAGATTACCACAATACCTTGTTTGATCGAATTATAGACATTGAATAGCAACCCTATGATAAGAAGGATGACCCACGGCTTGTTTCTGATAAGATCTTTAAGATCCTTGCCCAAACTTGTTTTTTGTTCCAAAGACATCAGTGTAAAAAATAAATAAGAAAGTAGCTACTCCGCGCCAGGCTATATTTGCAGCTCCGTCTCCAAGTGCATACCCGATTTTTTCTTTTAATGCCAGTTTTTCCACAGTTT
>JANYIW010000242.1 GCA_025358645.1 Bacteroidales bacterium | reverse complement strand
ATGATGACCTGATCTTCAGGTTCTTGACAGGTTCTAAATTAATATATGCATTACCGGTAATATTATTCCCTTTTCCCCATTGGAAATTATGTCTGTAATAAGTCCATGCCAGGGGATTGGTCTGTCCAAGCGAGATACCCTCGAGAGTAGGAGTAAAGCGGTTTGGATCAGGTGATTGATTCCAGTAGGCCGGCAGAAGAGGATTGGTTACAAGAGCATTGTGGAGGTCGTTCCAGTAAATGTTTCCTGTTCCTACCGCGCGGTTCTGGGAATTTGTCAGAGTAAAATTCTCCCCTATGGTAACAATGTCATGGCTGCTCCCCTTAATGAGTGTCATTTCAGTGTTCAAACGGGCTGTAAGCCTTTTATATCCTGCATTTATCAAGTCGCCACCAAGGATACCAGTCTGATCGAAGTAGGAAACACCCATTGCATAAGTAACGTCCTTTGCCGAACCTGATATATTAAGTGAATGATTCTGAACCGGTGCATTCGTAGTAGACATTTCCCCCACCCAGTCAGTACCTTTCCATCCACTCTGCAACTGTGACCAGACATCTTCACCAAGTTTTGTTCCAAGGTTTCCAGGAAAGGTTGTGTTGAGATAATTATTATTTTTAAGCATTGTTTGCCAGTTGTTTGGAGCAAGTCCATCATTCACACGGCCTTCATCCATAATATACATATACTCCTGAGCATTGAGTGAAGGCAGTTTTTTATAAATATTCTGCATCCCATAGTAAAAATCATAGGTTATAAGAGGGGCTGCACCCTTTACCCCCTTTTTAGTTGTTACGAGAATAACCCCGTTTGCGGCTCTTGACCCGTATATTGCTGAGGACGCTGCATCTTTAAGAACATCTATTGATTCGATGTCAGATGAGTTGAGGTAGTCGATATTTCCGACAGATACTCCATCAACAATGTAAAGAGGCGCTGCATCGCCTATGGTGCCAAGACCCCTTATAGTAGCCTTTGTTCCTGCACCAGGGGCACCACTGTTCCTGGTAATACTAACACCGGTTGCAATACCCTGCAGGGCTTCCATTGCAGTCGAAGTATTAAGCTTCGCAATCTGCTCGCCTTTTACATTGAGATTAGCACCGGTTACCAGTGCTTTCTTCTGAGTTCCATAACCGATCACTACAACCTCATTAAGGTCGTTTAGTGCATCAGTCATTTCTACATTAAGATTGTTGGAGGTTACTTTAGCTTCTATCGGATTCTTTCCGATGAAAGTAAACCTTATTTTTGCTCCCATTTTTGCATTAATGGTGTATGATCCATCTGTGCCGGAGAGTACTCCGACAGTGGTTCCAACCACCACAATAGTCACCCCGGCAAGAGCACTCCCGTCTTCCTTGTAGGTTACCCGTCCTTGAACCGTTAACTCCTGTGCAACCAGCACCTGGGTAAACACTGCAAGGACTAATAGCATTACAGTTTTTTTCATAGAATTAGATTTTAAAACAATTAACTAAAAGGTTTAGTAAATATTACTTTTATCAACGCGACAACGAAGCTAAGGAAAATAATTTAATTAAACCACTTGGGAAATAAAAATATTTAGCCAAGAAGCTTATAAACTATATATTAAATGAATAGGTATAGGCGCTTAGACCACCCATTAATGGCTTTTCATATAGCATTCAAGAAAAGTATATAGAAGAAAGGTATGTCTTCATTGGAATTTAAAGCGGTTTTGGGCGTGCTTATGCTCAAATTATCAACAATAAATGAATTCTATTGATACACCCTGATATAATCAATTATCATATGCTGGGGAAAGACTGTTGTCCCGTCTGGAGAGCCAGGCCAGTTTCCTCCTATAGCAACATTAAAGATAAAAAACTTCGGAAGGTCAAAAGGGAAGGCGCTGATCTCTGAGCGACCCAGGTAAAAAAACCGTTGATTGTCAACATACCAATTCATAGTATTCGGAGTCCAGACTAAACTGAATTTGTGAAATCCCGAGCTGAACTTTCCGGCAGGCAATGAGAACTGATTTGTTCTGCTTAAATGGCCGTTTGAATCCCAGTGGACCGACCCATAGACAACGGCAGCATTGTTTCCGAGCAGCTCCATAATATCAATTTCACCGCATTTTGGCCATCCGACCGATGAAAAATTAGCTCCAAGCATCCACAACGCTGGCCATAATCCTTTTCCCTCAGGCAATCTGGCTCGTATTTCGAACCTGCCATAAGTGAACTCTTTTTTGGTTTTAGTAGTGATCCTTCCTGAAGTATACGATGCTCCTGTTGGGTTCAGGGCTGAAATATGAAGGTAGCCTGAATCGATATGTACATTTGCGATAGAATTGGTATAATTCTCAAGTTCATTGTTCCCCCATCCGGTCGCTCCAAGTTCGTAATTCCAGACGGTGGTGTTAAGTTGTCCGGTGCTGAATTCATCGCTCCAAACAAGGTTTCCATAATCGACATTGACAATCCTGACTGTCGCATGTGTAGAAGTAAGAACCGCGTTCACCGGATTACTGAGAACAACGCTGAAATATGCATCCGTTTTTTTTGCTGTATCCTGAAGGATATTGATCCTGATTTCTTTTGAAGTCTCTCCTACTTTAAAAATCAGCTTTCCTGCGGTAATTGCTACATATTCCTTACCGGCAGATGCAGTACTGTCTGCTGTTTTGAAATCAATGCTGACTTCCTTGTCATGTGTACCTGAAAGGGTTACAGGTATTATAACTGAAGCAGCCGGAGCATCCTCAATAATTGTAAAAGCTGAATGACTGACTGATATTCCGGGAGTGGACGATTGAGCATCCTTTTTACATGTCATTAAAAAGAATGAAAAAAAGACTGTAATGCTTATTAGAAGAAGATTGTATTTAAGTTTAATATCAGGATTATTAGACATAAATGAAATAATTGGCTGATCAGGTTTTAATAAAATCATTTAGCAATAGTACTAAAAAATGCTACATGTTAAATCCTTTTTCTTGTACAATTGTTGTCAAAATGATCCGGCCGGAAATAGTCAAAGTTATTGACTTTCCCACAGGGAGAAGCTCGCCATACCCTGGACAGGGCAGTTTGTTTCTATAGGTTGGGGGAAATGCGGTACCAAAGCAATACATTTTATCCAATTTTCTGATAGTCCGTTATTTACATCAAGATGCGAAAATACAATCCTGTTGTCCTGGGGATAAAGCAACGAAGTGATAAAAGCTGAAAAAAGAGAAACTAAAAGCACTCTCTTAATTAACTTACTGATATATGTTTCCTGATTATTTTTTTTCCGGAAGACAAGACTATGTATCATTGGTTTTCTCATAATCAATCTTTGAAAATAATAAACCGAAATGGAAGATAAATCCCTTTTATCCTCTAAAAATACTCAAACCAATCGGAATTTGTATAGAGACTGGTCGCGACTGCTTGCTACAAATGATATCCCTGCAATTATTTTTATTCTACAATCCATTCGTATATTCCGCTGGCAAAATCTTTATTTAATTTAACCTTTATTTTAACTGCTGTTGTTTTAACCGAATTAAATAATAGCGAATCCCATCCGTCCTTTGTAACTTTATAAGGCATTTTAGCATGTACAGGTTCCCATATATTTCCATTCAGGTATAGAATTTCCCATGAATCGGGTATCCTG
>JANYIW010000226.1 GCA_025358645.1 Bacteroidales bacterium | reverse complement strand
GAACGGTTTCTTATCCAGTTTTTAATAATGTCAGCAGCTCTTGCATCACCCTCTTTGGCTTTTGCCATATCCGTCAAACATATAAAATCATCATCCTTTACCTTTGAAATGCTGATAGCGATGTTTTGAACTTCAATGATTTGAATTTTATTGCTCATCTGATTGTAAGTTAACAAAATATCATTAGAAATGCACAATATCTCGAATTATGATAGTGTGCAAAAACTAAGGAATAATACTGAATATCAAACATATTTTTCATTTTTCATTTTTCACTTTTCACTTTATACTGTAATTATCTTTTTTGCATCAAAACCGGGGCAATCGTTATGTATTACATATCCCAGTTGATTGGTTGTTAGCTTTGTTGATCCGATCTGAAATTCAGGTTTATTGTTGTGGTGGTGACCGAAAATCCAATAGTCAACATCCGATCTGAAAATATCATTATACATTTCCACGGCAAATGCTTCATTAAGACTGTCGCCCCTGTACTTTTCAGGATAATTCATGAGAGTTGGCACATGATGGGTAATAATTACTTTCTTTTCAGTCCCGGCTCTGGATATTTCCTCATTAAGGAAAGAACGGCACTGTTCATGAAGCAGATTATAATGATCCGGGGTAAAACTTTTACTGTGATACTTAATTGTATGAAAATCAGACAGCCTTTGTCTTATTTCGAATTGGTTTCCGGGACTGATACTTGTCCAGAGAGTTGAGAAAATAAGTTTTACATTTTCATGAATAACAGAAACATTATTTACCAGAAACAGGTTATCGCGGATTTTTTCATTAAAAGAACCTGCCCGTTCTGATATATCTGAACGATAATACTCATGGTTGCCCGGAATCCAATAGGTAGTTTCAAAAGTATCTGAGATATAATTGAAAAAATCAATGTGCTTATCCATCACGACAAATGGTACAATATCGCCGGCCAACACTAAAATATCACCTTCCGGTTGCAGAGTGTTTCTTTTTAAGAATTCTCTGTTTTCCGGGAATTCCAAGTGTAAGTCGGAGGCGTATTGTAGTTTCATTTTTTCTTTTTTGCCTCTAATTTTTTCATTGCCTTATCTAAATCATCTTCGACTTGCTGAAATTGTTTCTTCTGCTTCAGGTTCTTATCAAAATCGCTTTCAATTGAGTAACTTTGAAAAATGTTATATTTTCCAAATTCTTCATCTGCAAGCGCCAAAGCTACCTGGTGCGACACTTTCCCGGTATCCTTTAAAATGTCTCTTTCGTTAAACTGAAGAAAAGCATCAAGCCTTTCTACCCAATCTTTCATATACATTACCACCTTTTTTATTGCCTGGCTTTCGGCATAGTCTAAGTACATAGTTACAATTCTGTTCAGTCCATCCAGTTCATTTTCATTCAGATAATTTTTAGCAATTCCGACATCTGTTTTTCTAATTCTTCCACCAGGTGAATTTTTCCATGATGTAAGGCCCATGTTTGTTTTATTGCTATCAGCCCTTGAAGCAATTATTTCCGTGGCAGTTTGACCTGTAATTGCCCAGTGAAGCTTGTTTTGTACAGTGGCAAAAAACTGTTCGGTAATTTCAGTATCTTTTGTATAATCGATACTGCATTGGGAATAGATATCTGTAATTTTCTGGTAAAACCGACGTTCGCTTGAACGAATATCCCTGATTCGGGCAAGTTGTTCTTCAAAAAAATCTTTGCCGAAAGGATTATCTGGGTTCTTTAGCCGTTCATCATCCATAGTAAAACCTTTGATGATGAACTCCTTAAGCCTCTCTGTGGCCCAGATTCGGAATTGTGTGGCTTGAATGCTATTTACACGGTATCCGACTGAAATTATTGCATCGAGATTATAAAACCGTGTAGCGTATGTTTTACTATCACTGGCAGTATGTTCCAAAATAGAACATACTGATTTTTCCTGTAGTTCTCCTGATTCAAAAATATTTTTCAAATGCCTGGTCACAGCAGGTCGCTGAACTCCAAATAAGTTAGCAATCTTTAGCTGTGTAAGCCATACGGTTTCATTATGTAAATATATCTCCACCTTAACTTTTCCATTTGGTGCAGTGTAAAGCAGTATTTCAGTGAAACCTTCTTTTGCTATTTTGTTTTTTATAGCCATTTCTATTAATCCTATTTTGAAATTTAGACTATTAAGCTCCCAATTCCTTTAAATACTTACTCAATTCGGATTGTACTGTTTTCAATTCTCCTTCAAGCTTATCAATCTCAATCTGCACTGCAGCAATATCAACTTCTTCTTCTTCCTCAAAAGTATCAACATACCGGGGAATATTGAGGTTGAATTCATTTTCTTCAATTTCAGCAAATGATGCA
>JANYIW010000207.1 GCA_025358645.1 Bacteroidales bacterium | reverse complement strand
AGTATTGAATAATTAACGACTGCTTTATATCGCCGGCATCTCTTGATTTATAAAATTTCCTCTTAGTAAAATTCTAAGTTTTAAAAAACGACCGTATGATGGAACTTTCTAAAATCATATAAAAATAGAACAATAAAGTTCGATTAACGCTTTTTATTAATCTAAGTTCTATTTATCTTTGTTTTTGCATATAATAGAACTATTATGATTTTTGGCTACGCAAGAGTTTCCACCAAGGAACAGAATTTGAATTTACAGATCGATGCGCTTAAAAAAGCTGGTTGTGAAAAGATCTTCCAGGAGAAAGTTTCCGGGAGATCTCCAAACCGGCTAGAGCTTTTAAAACTCCTGGAACAAATAAGACCAGGTGACACTTTAATAGCTTTTAGCGTGGACCGCTTGGGTAGAACCACCAGAGAGCTGATAATCCTTCTAAATGACTTTAAAGAAAAGGGAATAACATTTAAAAGCTTGACCGAGGGAATTTTTGACACGTCAAGCCCGATGGGAGAGGCTATCTTTCAAATAATTGCCATCCTGAAAGCGATGGAAGTAAACGTTCTCCGGGAGAGAACGATAAAAGGACTTGAAGCAGCCAGGGCCAGAGGATTAAATGGTGGTAGACCGGAAGGATCTTACAACAAGAAAAAAGCCTCCGCAGTTGTAACGCTCTATAAACAGAAAGAATCGATTAACTTTATCGAGGAAACGCAGAATATCAGCAGGTCAACTATTTACCGGTACCTAAGGAAAGAGGGCGTAGATGTTAAAGGATTTAAAAAATCAAAATAAACAGAATTATTAGCATAATTTCAGTTAAATACCTACTTTTGTGTACCAATATGGTACGCAAAACTTAAATCAGATAGCTATGTTGATAATAAATACTAGAGAATTCAGACAAAAACAGAAAATGTACCTTGATCTCGTTGATAAAAATGTGCAAGTAATAGTACAGAGAGGGAAGGGCAAGGCTTATGCATTAACCTTGATAACAGAAACGGATCGCTATTTTTCAGACCCTGAGATAAAACAGCGAATAGCTAATTCTATTAAGCAGGCAGAACGTGGGGAGCTTACAACATTACCGAAGGAGGATATAAATAAATTCCTTGGGGTATGAGTTACACGTTAAAATTAACCCCTATTGCTATTGAGGATATAGAGTTTCATAAGAGATCGGGAGATAAAGCCACGTTAAAAAAGCTTTCTGTTTTGTTTGATGAATTAACGGAACATCCAAAGACAGGGACCGGTAAACCCGAAGAAATGAAATACAACTTTACCGGTTGTTGGTCAAGACGAATAAACAGTAAACACAGACTTGTTTATCGAATAGATAATGAAATAGTAACAGTAGTCATCTTACAGGCACGAGGACATTGTGGAGATAAGTAAGATAGCAAAAATAAAATCTCGCAAAACGCAACTATGACGGCAGTATTGATGAAGGGATCAGTCGGCCGGTCCCTGATCAGGAGCTACCGACAGTATTTTTTGACGGCATTTCTCGCCTCTAGTTGCAGATCCGGAAGATCTTCGATACTAAATTATGACGGCAGTGGAAGATAGAAAAAAATTTACATATCGTTATGATGATGAGACTGAAAAGCTTCTCAGTGCAGGATTGCTAAAATTCAATCTCTCATCATTGAATAAGTTAATTGATAAACTTATTGTTGATGCCCTAGTCCGGTTCCCGGAAGAACAAAAAACAATGAACCAGGAAATAAAGGAACTTCAGGAGAGTTTAAATAAATGCAAGGTGGAGAAGGAGCAGACCGAGATCCATTTAACCAGGTTAAAAGCTGCTCTTAAAAGAGACATTGAAAATAAAAGGACAATAAATAAATTAATACAAGAGCCATGATAAAATCAAAGTTTTTAAGGAAGATCTCTGGTCTGCCAGCTGAAGATGTAGAACACGAAAAAAAAGAGCTTGTAAAGCGGTTCAAAAAAAACGTTGAAGCTGTTAAATCGAAACCTTACCCGATCCCGGAGGAAGATAGTTTCACCCCGCCTCAGGATGATTCGTCAGAAGTAAAATATAACACCAAGGAAAATAAATCTTAACTTTAGATCATGAAAAGAAATTTATTAATCTTGGCTATTTTACTTTTTTCAACTACCCTGGCCAATTGTCAAAAAGAAAAAAAGATCAGAATCACCGAACCGGAGTTTTCGGGGACTGCCGTTTTTGTGAATGACACTATCGGCAAGGGTATTTTACTGGAACAACAAACAGCAACTATGGAAGGTATTGTAACATTAAAGTATGCTGTGAAATATTGTTGTTCTACTGTTTTTGCTGACACAATTAATTCAGACTTTATTGTAAGGGTATCAGATAATTCAATTAACCCATTTGAGGTGATTAGTATTGTTAAAATGAAAATTGAAAACGCCAAGCGAACCTGGAAATTTTCAAAGCCAGAAGCGGTAGAGTTCAAGGCAAAAAAGTATGGCATGAGTTCATACTTAATTTCTGTTCCAAAGTTTACTTTAGGACAATATGCAATTTGTTTTAAGAGCAGTAATTCTGTTAATCTTTTTGGAGTAAAACTTATATAGGAATCTATTTGAAGTTGTAAAAGAACTTTCAAAATATTTAGAGAGATCTTCAGCTGGGGATCTCTTTTTTTATTTCAATATTTAAACATTCATTGAGCAAAAAAGACTAAGAAAATTCATA
>JANYIW010000167.1 GCA_025358645.1 Bacteroidales bacterium | reverse complement strand
GGATACAGAGAATAAAAATGAGCTTCATAAACTCTTCTTTAAACTCAGGGATACTTTTGGACAGACAATTGTAATAGTAACTCACGATCGCCAGCTTGCATCTATGTCTGACAGAATACTTCAGATAAAAGACGGACTTATCGTAAATGAGTCTTAAGCTATCATACAACGGAGTTCCCACAACTGAAATAAAGGCTTTTCTCGAAGAAAAATACCTTCAGTATAATAATCCTTCTTTTATTGAATGTGATCCTATCTCTATTCCTCATAGTTTCTCAATTCTTCATGACAGGGAGATCTCTGGCTTTCTTACTGCAGCCATTGCCTGGGGCAGAAGAGATCTCATATTGAGAAGTAGCCGGTTAATGCTGGAATTAATGGATAATTCTCCTTATGAGTTTATTATGACAGCTGATGAGGATGAACTTTTAAGATTCTCCAGGTTTGTACACAGGACATTTAATGGCACAGATTGCACCTATTTTATCAGAGGCCTGAGACATATTTATTCCAGTTTTAACAGTATGGAAGATGTGATAATTCAGGGTATGAAAACCACAGGTTCGGTTAAAGATGGATTAACGTACCTTCGTTTACTTTTTTTCTCTCTGCCACATGCAAGAAGAAATGAAAAACATTTTGCCGATGTATCAGGAGGTTCAGCCGGGAAGAGATTAAACATGTTTCTCAGGTGGATGGTACGTAAAGACAATTATGGGGTAGACTTCGGTATCTGGAAAAAGATTGATCCTGCAATGCTCTATATTCCGTTGGATCTTCATTCGGGTAATACAGCGCGTAAGCTTGGACTATTAACAAGGAAGATGAATGACTGGAAGGCGGTGGAAGAACTTACAGAAATACTACGGGAGTTTGATCCGGCAGACCCGGTGAAATATGATTTTGCTCTTTTTGGTCTGGGCGTGAATGAAAAGTTTTGAAAATGGCTAATGATTATTTCAGTTTTAAGCAGTTCACAATTTATCAGGGAAAGTCAGCCTTTAAAGTTGGAACGGATGGTGTTCTGCTTGGAGCGTATGCTGATCTTACAGGCGTCAGAAGCATCCTTGACATAGGTTCAGGTACCGGGCTCATTTCCTTAATGCTTGCCCAAAGATGTGATGCTGAAATAACAGCTATTGAGCCTGATCATGAATCATTTACCCAAACCTGTGAAAATGTAAGCCGTTGCCCCTGGCACGAAAGAATAAAAGTCAAACATACCGACCTTCAAAACTTTGATCAGAAGCAGGGAAAATTCGACCTGATAGTAACCAATCCTCCTTATTTTATTAGCTCACTGAAAAGCCCTGATCCCAGAAAATCAGTTGCCAGACACAACGATTCTTTAACTTCAGCTGAGATACTTGAGGGGGTTTTAAAATTCATGAGAGAAGATGGTCATCTGCAATTAATACTGCCTTATGTTGAAGGGAATGTATTTATTGCTGAAGCAAATAAATACGGGTTGTATTGTAATAGTATATTGAAAATAAAATCGCTGCCAACTGCTGAAATAAGCAGGCTGATATTAACATTTAGTAAATCTAAGAAAAAACCTGTTGAAAGCTTCCTCACTATTGAACATGGACGAAGACATGATTTCACTGAAGAGTATATCAACCTGACAAAGGAATTCTATCTGAAGTTCTGATTAATATTTTTAACTTATGTAATGGCACATAACTCACCCCTTTCATTAAACCTGAATTATCCAAATTCTCCCCTCCTTTTGAAGGAGGGGTGGCCGAAGGCCGGGGTGGTTGATTATTTATATCTTTATGTCATGAATTCAGATAATCATATTTTCAATCGGAAGGAAATTGGGAAATACCGAACAACTTTAAGAAAGAATCTAACTTCAGCAGAAGCTTCACTCTGGAACCTCATAAAAGCAAGACAATTATCAGGATATAAATTCAGAAGACAGCATAGTATTGGAAGTTATATCGTTGACTTTTGTTGTCCGAAGAAAATGTTTATTATTGAACTTGATGGTAATGTTCATGGTGAATACCATCAGATTATAAAAGATGAGTTCAGAGATAATTATTTAAAGAATCTCGGTTTTACGGTATTAAGATTTGAAAACAAGCATGTATTTCAGGATCCGGAATTTGTTATAAATGAAATAAGAAAGTGTCTTTCTGAAAAGCTATAAATACTATTAATATTAAATCAACCACCCCGTCACTCCTCAGTAAAACACCAGTAATCAACCACCCCGTCACTCCTCAGTAAAACACCAGTAATCAACCACCCCGTCACTCCTTCGTCGTGCCACCCCTCCTTCAAAAGGAGGGGAGAATTACGCAAGCATGCTTTTTTACTTCGCTGGATTAACCTTCCAGGCAACTCAATAAAATACCAGTAATCAATCACCCCGTCACTTCTCAATAAAACGCCAGTAATCAACCACCCCGTCACTCCTCAGTAAAACACCAGTAATCAACCACCCCGTCACTCCTTCGTCGTGCCACCCCTCCTTCAAAAGGAGGGGAGAATTACGCAAGCATGCTTTTTTACTTCGCTGGA
>JANYIW010000153.1 GCA_025358645.1 Bacteroidales bacterium | reverse complement strand
TACTGGCTTACAGAGGAATAAAGAAAGATGACCAGCTGGTAAAATCGTATGACAGATTGAGATAGGGTTAAAGGGGGGCATATCCGTCAAGCTAAGCTTTGGAGATGAATGAGAAACTGCGTAAAAAAGTTTCCCCTCCTTCAAAAGGAGGGGAAATGTATCGGATTTATATTCAATACCTTACATTCTGTTTTGTACTAAACTCTCTCACTATTTTACTATATTTAACACCTTAGCTTGACGGCTATGGCCCAAATGGGAGGCAAGGGGGCAAAATATGCTAAGATGAGAGGCAGAGGGGAAAAACAATGGGAGATAGACTGGTCGGGAGGTAAAAGTTATGGAGAATAGGGAAAATCAGATTATCTGCAAATTCTCCTGGTTGGTTATTTTTTCACAGTAATGACACTTCAGAGATACATTCTTTTTTGAAACCACTTTGAATCTTGTGGTGACAGGTTCAAAATTTGTTATACACTTTGGATTCATACACTTTGCTATTCCAACAATATAATCAGGGACTTCCACGACTTTCTTTTCAACAACTTCATAGTCCTTGATAATGTTTAACTTGGCATCAGGAGCCACCAGTGCGATCCTGTTAATATCTTCATCTTCGAAAAAAACACCGGAGATCTTGATAATTGCTTTCAGACCAAGTTTTTTACTTTCCAGATTGGTCCCGAAAGTTATCTGGTTATCAATCCGGTCGAGACCTAATATTTGTATTACTTTAAAGAGATTCCTGGCCGGCACATGGTCAATAACTGTTCCATTCTGAATGGCGCTGACGCTCATTTGTTTTGCTTCCTTCATTGCTCTGACCTTTATTATTTAATTCCTAACAGTGAACAAACAATAGCCTGACGCGTATAGACTCCATTCAGAGCCTGTTCAAAATAATAGGCTTTTGGATTACTGTCCACATCCTGATGTATCTCATTTACCCTTGGAAGGGGATGGAGAATCCGCATATTAGATTTGGTATTCTTCAACATTTCATTTCTGAGAACATATACATTTTTGACCTTCTCATATTCAATAGGATCAGAGAATCTTTCTTTCTGGACCCTCGTCATATAAATTATATCAGCTTTTGAAATAATATCTGTGAAATCATTATGCTCATAATATTTGAGACCAAGATTGTCAAGGTACAATTTAAATTCGTCAGGCATTTTAAGCTCTTCAGGCGATATGAAATTGAAAGTCGTATTCCATCTCGACATAGCCATCATCAGAGAATGGACAGTCCTTCCATATTTAAGGTCACCAACCATAAAAATATTCAGATTATCGAGTGTACCCTGAGTTTTACGGATTGAATAGAGATCGAGCAGCGTTTGTGATGGATGCTGATTTGCTCCGTCACCCGCGTTAATAACAGGAACAGAAGCAATTTCACTGGCATATCTTGCACTTCCTTCAATGGGATGCCTTATAACGATAAGATCGCAGTAATTGCTAACTGTCAGGATTGTATCATTTAATGTTTCCCCTTTTGAAACGCTTGAATTGGATGCATCAGAAAATCCGACAATCTTCCCGCCCAATCTGTTGATAGCGCTTTCAAAACTTAATCTTGTACGTGTAGAAGGCTCAAAAAATAATGTTGCTATAACCTTCCCTTCGAGCAATTTTTGTGTTGGTTTTTTTTCAAACTCTTCAGCCAGGTCAAGAATCCTCAGGATCTCCTCTGTAGAAAAATCATCTATTGATACTAAGCTTCTGTTTTTCATTAATATGGCATATTAAATGCACATTGTTGGTCAGGAATCAAATTTAGTCAAGAATTATCTCAAAACCCGACTACTGTTGATAATTAATTAATTTTTTTTTGATAAGAATAATTTCATTAATGAGTTTCAAGATACCTGTATGTCAAACCTTCAATCCGCGAAAGACGATGCAGAATTTTATCTTTAGCTGATATTCTGAAATTCAATAAGATACGACATTCAAGATTAAATAATTGTTCTGATTGTCCAACATTTTCTTCCTTCAGTATCCTCATTACATCATTCATAGAAATATAAGGATAAGTAATTTCATAGTATTCCTGAAGCGTCTTCTCTATAATTTCGGCATTTTCTATCGCGGAGGCTGCAGCTGACCGATAAGCATTTATTAGTCCGCTCACACCGAGTAACGTGCCTCCAAAATACCTGCTGATTACAATAATGATATTCGTTAATCCATAAGAATTTATCTGTCCCAGAATTGGTCTTCCTGCTGTGCCTGATGGTTCTCCATCATCATTAACCCTCCATGCAAGTCTTTCGTGTCCAATCATATAAGCATAACAATGATGCCTCGCTTCGTGATGTTCTTTTTTAATTTTATCAATTATTGGTTTAATTTCTTCCTGATCAGAGACAGGAATTGCAATAGAAACAAATCTGCTCCCTCTATCTTTATAAATTCCCGGGGAGGATAATGAAATTGTTTTGTAGGTATCAGAATCCATTATAAATTTTACACCAAATTTTACCGTTAATGCATTTATACAATATTAATTATTTCTATGCTCTCAAGTCACTGATTGTTGTAAAAAATAATACTTTTGTCTATAATTGAAGTCATATATGGGTGTATTATTAGATGAAAAAGACCTGCATAAGCTGATTGTTATCGGCGACAGGATACTTATTAAACCAAAAGTTCCTTCATCAAAAACAAAAAGTGGTTTGTTGCTTCCTCCGGGAGTTAATGAGAATGAAAAAGTCCAGATCGGATATGTAGTTAAAGTTGGTCCGGGGTATCCTATTCCTTCAGTAAATGATAATGATGAACCCTGGAAAAACAGGTCTGATGAGCCAAAATATGTTCCACTTCAACCAAAAGAGGGAGATCAGGCCGTATATCTCCAGAATAGCGCTATAGAAATAGAATTCAATAAGGAAAAATATATAGTAGTGCCGCACTCCGCTATTTTACTTTTACTCAGGGATGACGGGCTTTTTGAATAATCTAATCACACATGGAAAATGACTTTTTGAAAGGGAGAACGATATTAATTGTTGAGGACGACTTATCAAGCAGATTATATCTGAATAAAATTCTTGAAAAAGTTGGTGTAGTTATCCTGAATGCAGGTGACGGGCAAGAGGCAGTCACTATTGCACTGAATAATCCTGATATCGAAATTGTCCTGATGGATATTCAGCTTCCTGTAATGGACGGTTATACAGCCCTGATTAAAATCAGAGAGGTCCGGAAGGATATTATCATTATTGCACAGACAGCTTATGGTCTATTAGGTGATAAAGAGAAAATCATGAACTCCGGGTTTAATGATTATATTATTAAACCCATTCTTTCACAGAACCTGATTGAAAAGCTTATAGCAAACCTTAAACGGAAATAGACATTTTTCAGTAGATAGTTAATTCAAATTACTCTTGATAAACTGCAATTTGCCGGAATTCTTTTTTGAATTCATCAATTTCATGTGACCATCTTTCCTTTTCAATTTTTATGTTATTCCTGGAAATTAATGTTTCCCTCATTCCCGAATCACCTGAAAGAATATCAAATGGCATCAGGTTGTATTCATATTCATAAGGTGGCTTTTTGAACCTGAGGGCATCAGCATCAGAGGTTTCAATTATTGCATCAAAGATTTCTAATGCGGTTGCTACAGGCTTAAAACGATCGATATCTATAATATGTATCTGAAAACCATAGCAAAGCTCTCCATGAAACTTATGAAATGTCGGAATGAAATCATGAGATCTGAAAGCACATCCTCCTATTTGCCTGGCATCCAGATTCTTTTTCAGTCTTTCAGATTTTATAAACGGAGCCCCAAATAGTTCAAATGGGATTGTCGTACCTCTGCCCTCAGAAAGGTTAAGCGCTTCAATAAGAACGGCTCCAGGATACACCAATGCAGTTTGAAGTGAAGGTATATTTGGTGATGGTAGTACCCACGGGAGGCCTGTATCACTAAATAGTGAAGCTCTTTTCCAGTTTTTCATCCATACTACATTAAGGTCGCAGCCCGGGTAGTATTTCTCCTTAATCCAGACTGCCATTTCACCTAATGTCATTCGGTGGCATAAAGGAAGTGATGCGCCTCCAACGAATGTAAAATACTCTTTCTTCAGCACCGGACCATCAAAGGGAAGTCTGCCAACCGGATTTGGTCTGTCAAGTATCCATACAGGGATCCCAGCTTCAGCACAGGCTTCCATGCATAATTTGACAGTCCATATATATGTATATAGTCTTGCTCCAACATCCTGAAGATCAATTAAAAAGACATCAATTTCATTTAGCATTTCAGGTGCCGGCTTACGATACTTCCCGTAAAGGCTGTGAAGAGGGATATTAAATTCCGGATGCCTCTGACTCTGCCACTCAATCATATTATCCTGGGTCTGGCCATGAATGCCATGTTGCGGTCCGAAGAGTGCAGCTAAGCTGCAGTCATTTCTCTTAAAAAAAATATCGGAGATGTGCCCAAAATCTTTTGTAATACTTGAAGCATGACATAATATGCCAATTCTTTTCCCTTTAAGTTTAGCAGGAAACTCCTTTAAAATTGATTCCAGTCCGGTAATAACCATGTTTTTTTTGAGCAAATATATTTAACATGTTTTAATGATCAATAACATATATCATAATAATTAAAAATGATTAATCTTTCATAAGTTTGACCTTAGAAATTTGACCGGAGATAACCAATCAGTAATCATCGATCCATTAACGACTGGAAAACCTGAGCTCCACAGTCATTTCAGACGATGGTAAATTGATTAACTATGATCTTAAAAATGAATAAAACAGTTACTAAAATGAAAACCAAATCATTAAGCCTTCTGGTAATTAATTGTCTGCTTATCACGTTGTTTGTTTCATGTTACGGAACGCGTAAAAAAAGTATTAGCATTATTGAGACTACAGATATACACGGAGTTATACTTCCGTACGATTTTACAGAAAAGGAAAAATTGCATGTTTCAATGGCCTCTTCCTATGATTATATTAAGAAGGTACGAGAGAAAAAGGATGTCACGCTTCTTCTGGACAATGGCGATAATCTTCAGGGACAACCTGAAGTATATTATTATAATTTTATAGATACCGTGCAACCTCATTTTTTATCTGAAGTGATGAATTATATGGGGTATGATGCCGGTACAGTTGGAAACCACGATATAGAGACCGGTCACGCAGTTTATGACAGGTTAGTTAAAGAATATAATTTTCCTCTGCTCGCTGCAAATGCCGTAAATATTAAAACAGGAAAACCATATTTCAATCCTTACAGGATCATTGAAAAAGATGGGATTAAGATTGCTGTATTTGGTCTGGTTACACCTGCTATTCCAAATTGGCTTCCATCTGAACTATACAAAGGAATTGAATTTAAAGATATGGTAGAAACTGCCAGACAATGGATGCCTGTCATCTTAAATGAAAAACCTGACCTGGTGGTTGGACTCTTCCACTCAGGGTGGGACAGGAGTGAGGGAAATTTAAAGCAAACGAATAATTTAAATGAAAATGGCTCTGCAGCTGTTGCATTTAACGTTCCCGGTTTTGATATAATTTTTAATGGCCATGACCACAAAGTGGCAAATGAAAAATTCGTCAATTCAACAGGCGATACCGTGATGATACTAAATGGAGGAAGCAGATCGGAAAAACTGGCTGAAGCGGAGATTACCTTTTCTTCGAAGAAGATTAAAGGAAAACGACAAATGAAAATAACAGGGAAGATTGTAAATGTGGCTGATTTAAAACCTGATTCTGCCTTCATTGAAAGATTTAAACCACAGAATAAAATTATTGATGAATATGTAAACAGGGTGATTGGTAACTCATCAGCCACAGTAACATCAAGAGATGCTTACTTTGGACCTTCTGCATTCATAGACATGATACATACAATACAACTTGAGATAACAGGCGCGGATATTTCATTCGCAGCTCCGCTTTCTTTCGATGTTCAGATTAACAACGGTCCAATAACTGTAGGTGATATGTTCAAACTCTACAGATTTGAAAATATGCTATATACAATGACATTATCAGGCGATGAGGTTCAGAAATATCTTGAGTATTCCTATTCAGGATGGCTTAATACTATGAAAGGGCCAGCAGATTTAATGCTTAAGTTACGTACCGGGAAAGATGGAAAACCGGTAATGACAAATGGCAAAGCATGGTTGAAAAACCAACCATACAATTTTGATTCTGCAGCAGGAATTAATTATAGTGTTGATGTATCCAAACCGGAAGGAGACAGAATTACAATAACAGGTTTTACTGATGGCAGACCTTTTGAGAAAAGTAAAATGTACAAAGTAGCAGTTAATTCATATCGGGGAAACGGTGGAGGCGGACATTTTACTGAAGGTGCAGGTATATCAAAGGATGAGCTTAGAAAAAGACTTATTTCCTCTACTGATCGTGATTTGAGATTCTATATATTGAAATCCATTGAAGAAAAAAAATCAATTAATCCGAAGCCTTTGAATAACTGGAAGATTATTCCTGAAAAGTGGGTAAAGGCAGCTATCTCTTCTGAATATGATTTACTATTCGGAATTAATAAATAGATTTGAAATATCAAAATGGCAGAAAAGGAAACAGATATGATATCAGATGGAGCCAGACTTCCGGTAGTGGAGGAGTTTTTTTCACTGCAGGGTGAAGGATATCATACCGGCAAAGCAGCATACTTTATCAGACTGGGAGGATGCGACATTGGATGCAGCTGGTGTGATTCGCGTTTTTCATGGGATCCGAATCTACACCCAATGGTTGAAACAAATGCTATAATCGATCGCGTTATTGAATCTGGCGCAGATTCTGTGGTTGTTACAGGTGGTGAACCGTTGATGTGGGGGCTTGATTTGTTATGCGCCGGATTAAAAAATAAAAATGTCAGTACTTTTATAGAAACATCGGGAGCATATCCGTTAAGCGGAACCTGGGACTGGCTATGTCTTTCGCCTAAAAAGAACATGCCACCTTTAATCGAAATCTGTAATGTTGCTGATGAGCTTAAAGTAATTATCCAGGACAAAAGTGATTTTATATGGGCAGAAAAATATCATGGAATGGTCAGACTGGAATGCAGATTGTATCTTCAACCTGAATGGAGCAGATTTGAGACTATCATTCCAGAAATAGTTGAATATATCAAGAAAAATGCGAAATGGAGAATCTCACTTCAGGTTCATAAATACATGCATATCCCCTGATTCAGGTATGAAGCACATTTTTACAATATTTCTGACAATAATTTTTTGTGCATCATCGCTGGTTGGTTTTTCCCAGGGTTTGCACACTTCATCCAATAAAGCCCTCAAAATATATAAGGAAGGTGTTTCTTCATTCGATTATCTCGATTATCCTAATGCTGAAATACATTTTAAGCAAGCTATATCAGTTGATAATAAATTCTATGAAGCATATATAATGATGGGGGAACTGATGGCAAAACAAAGCAGGTATCCGGAAGCATCATTAAACTATAAGGCTGCAGTAAAGATTGATTCTCTGTTTTTCAGACCTGTTTTTTTCAATCTGGCAAATGCAGAAATGATGTCAGGAGATTATTTTAATGCTCTGATCCATTTCAATGTTTATCAGTCTCAGGTAGGAATGTCCCCATTGAATAAGGCAACTGCCACCAAAAGGATTAAAAACTGCGAGTTTGCTCTGAATGCAATGAAGAATCCGGTTCCATTTAATCCGGTGAGTGTCGGAACCGGCATAAATACCAGCGATGATGAATACTGGCCTTCAATAACGGCAGATGGTCAGACACTTATGTTTACACGACAGCCAAATATAATCAACAATCCGGGATTTACCGGAGTTGTCCAGGAAGATTTTTATATAAGTTATCTCTCAGATAATACCTGGCAAAAAGCATTTAATGCAGGAGCTCCTTTGAATACAATACAAAATGAAGGGGCTCAGACACTTTCTTCAAATGGAAGTTATATGTTTTTTACTGCTTGTAATCGTCCCGGCGGAATAGGTAATTGTGATCTGTACTTTTCAGTTTTTACTAATGGGAAATGGTCAGAACCATCTAATATGGGAATGCCTGTTAATACAAAGCACTGGGAATCAACACCATCAATTAGTGCGGATGGTAGAACCCTTTTCTTTTCAAGCAGCAGGCCAGGTGGTTTTGGTGGTAAAGACATTTGGGTTACAAGATTGAATATGAAAAATCAATGGACAGATCCGGTAAATCTTGGAAGTAATATTAATACTGAAGGGGATGAAATGTCCCCATTCATACATTTCGACGGAAAAACACTCTATTTTGCTTCTGACGGCTTGGTAGGGATGGGCGGATTTGATCTCTTTGTTTCCCGGCTAAGGGAAGATAGTACATGGACAACCCCTCAGAATCTTGGTTACCCCATAAATACCTATAATGATGAAATGGGTCTGATAATCGAATCAGGCGGACAAAAGGCATATTATTCATCAATAAGAGATAAGTCAAAAGGAAAGGACATTTTCTCTTTTAACCTCTATGAATCAGTCAGACCTGATCCTGTCTCTTACATGAAAGGTAAAGTTTACGACAAAGAGACTGGTAGATTATTAAAGGCTGAATATGAGCTGATTAATCTCTCAACGGGGAAAAGTATAATAAAAAATGTTACTGATGAATCCGGTAATTTTCTGGTCTGTCTTCCTTCAGGATATAATTATGGGATAAATGTAAGTAAGCCCGGGTATCTTTTTTATTCAGAAAATTTCATGTTGGAAGGTATTCATACAGCTATCAAGCCTTATATTAAAAAAATAGTTCTGAATCCGGCTAAAGTAGGAGAGACGATGCAACTCTCAAATGTGTTTTACGAAATAGATTCCTGGCAGCTTAAGAAGGAATCCTTATCAGAATTGGATAATCTGGTAACTCTTTTATCAGAAAATAAGAACCTTGTAATGGAAATTGGAGGGTATACTGATTCTACAGGATCAGATCAATATAATAAAGGCTTATCTGAAAAAAGAGCTTTGACGGTTGTTAATTATCTTATTAAGAAAGGAATTTCTTCCGACAGGCTAAAATCTAAAGGGTATGGGAACACTTCGCCACTCGGCGACAATGTGACTATTGAAGGTAGGAAATTAAACAGGAGGACAGAAGCAAAGATTCTCGAATTGAAAAAATAAAAAAAATGGCTGTCTATTGGTAAAACAGCCATTCATTCTCACACTGATTGAATTCAGACATTGAAATAATAATATTTGCTTTTATCAGATAGCGATCATGTTAATTTCATATTTATTGATATTAATGTTGGCGTTCACTACCAGTTTGGCAGGAATAGAAAAATAGATTCCTGTTCCGGTAAGACCGTTGCATTCAACGAAGATTGTTCCGCCCAACATCTGAATCAGCTTCTTGGCCAGGGTAATATTGATAGCTGTATAAGTATCATTATGAAGAATAAGTGATTCGTTCAAATCATCTGTTTGAAGAAATTCTTTACATTTGAAATAACCCTGGCCTGAGTCGAGAATATAGAAGTTTACATTTTCATCCCTGAGAAAGTAACCAATTTTTATATAACCTGATTTTGTGTTTTTAATTGAATTCTGGAAAAGACTACGGATTACCCTGTATATCTTGTTCTTATCAATAATAACTTCAGTTGAATCAGATAACTGTATTTCAGTTACGAGTTCAATATCCTTATGACCATCCTTATTAAGTTCTTCCCTGAATTCTGAAAGAATGTCATCAAGAAAACTACCGAGTTTGCATACTTTTGAATCAGCTTTTGAATTACCTGTGTCAATTATAGCCGAATCAAGAAAACTATCGAACAGACCAATTAATTGTTCACATGCATTTAGTATCTGTTTACTGAATTCATTTCGTTCTGAATTGTTACAACCATTATCTTTCATCATGAATGAAAAAGCAACAATCGCATTCATGTGGGTTCTCATCTCATGAGAAATCCCTGTTAAAACTGTTGGACAATTTATCATTTTATTCATCGATGAATTCATATCATTCCCCATTACAATGATCTTCAATTGTGAGTTATTGTTACCTTAATAAATGTTCATTGATGCTTCACAGGTACCTACTTCAACTCCCTGACTATCTTTTTAGCATCATTTTGATAAATTCCACTCTCTTTCCCAATAAATTCAAAAAGTTGTTTTGCCTTTTCCGTTTCATTGGTATTAAGATAACATAATGCCAGATACCACTTAGCGTGGTCAATATACAGGTTGTCTTTGTCATCAATTACTCTGCCAAATGATTGTTTAGCTTCAGGGTATTTCTTTTCTTCAAAATTTGCAACACCCATTAATAATAAAGTTTGCATATCTTTAGGTTTGTTTTCAAGAACTTTATTAAAAAGAATTGCAGCATTGTCATAATCATGAATATTATAAAACTCCATTGCCAGGGTGAAATCAGCATCTGTTCCTGATTTGGCTGACCTTTGACTTGTCGGAGGTTCATACGCCTTATAATATTGATTTACAATTTCCTTACTGCTTAGATGCTTCCCGGAATAGAGGGTTAAACTTCCGATAAGAATCAGACCGGCAATCAGAGCCGCATATTTTATGTAAGCAAATTTCTTTGAATCTTTTACAGGATTCTTTACTGCATTCCGTTGATTTTCAATCTCAGACAGCTTATTTCTTAATGACATTACTTTCTGATTTTTAAGAATCTCATCTGTACGTTTACTGAGATTGACCTCATTTCTGAGTTTTTCATTACCTTCCAGTTCCTTTTGGAACCACTGTTTTTCTGTGTCGCTCATCTCTCCGGCATTATACCTTTCGATGAAATATGAAAAATCAATTGTTTTCATAAATACTGTATTTATTATTTCGATATAAATAATTATAAAATATGACTATTTTATCGTAAAGTATACTACTCAATAGTCAATTACACTACTCTATATCAGCAGTATACTAATTAAGTGTATAATGCATCAGGGCTTCACGGCTTAAAGGTGCATTAATTATTAAGTCTTAACTTATAATAGATCACCTAAAATATTAAAATCAATGTTTTCTGCTTTCGCTAAAACAGAATTTATTATTATTGTCAGATCATTATTGGAGGTAACTGTACTTTTATTACCGGGTCAAGTTCACCACCCCTTACACAAATCATTTCATCAGTTGAAAGCACAAATTCACTGAAAATGTCTTTTTCTAATTTTGAATTCAGAGTTTTCATAGTCTTTTTTATTAGCAAGTGTGGTTCGAAATTCTATATCTATACCTATACATGTCGGATGACACCGTTTTGTGACACAAAAAAACCAACTATTTTTAAACTATTTTCTTATCTGCACTTAATCAAGCACTTAGAGAGGGTGTTTTTTAGCGAATAATAATTTTAATTTGGTTTTATTATATTTGACCTAAAAATATATCAGGAGTACGGTCAAAAATGAAATCTTTTCATGAATTTTAAAAAGCAATTTTCCGGTTCTGTTTTTCTATTAATGTTCATCGCTGCAGGATGCATTCATTCATCACTAACCATGGGTGCAGCCAGAGCCGGTAATTTTTCATTATTAAATATCCAGGGGAAATTCTTTTTTTCCGGGATTAAAGACAAATCATCTAAAGATGTGGAACAGCTGACAACATTGCTGAAAAGCAATCTTACGACTGATGATCTGGTAAATGGAAGATTTACAGTTGAAAAATTATTAGAAAAAATTGGTGAAAATAATATTGGTGATAGTCTCTTGTGCGAATCTTATTATCTGATTGGAATTTATCATTTGACGGTAAGAAACTTTTATGATGCCATACGTTATTTAAATCTTTGCATTTCTCTAAAAGAAAAAAATAGTGAATACGATCAGAGGTATGCCAAAGCAGTTTATAATCTTAGTGTTGCATACTCTCGCCTGGGAGATATCAATAAGTTTGAAAAATATGCTTTGAAATCACTTGAGATCGGTAAATCAATTTATGATGAATCGAATCCTGCCTTGTTAGCCTCATATTTATCACTGGCAAGTGCGTTCATAGGGGTGAAGGAATATGAAAAAGCAATTATTAATTCAAATATTGCTTTAACCATGGCAAATAAAAATCCTGAAGGTACGCCTCCTTCAATATTGGCAACTATTTATCACAATCTAAGTGTTTGTTATTCCCGCCAGGGTGATTTCTCAAAAGCAAAGATCTACCTTGATAAGACAGAATCCATCTATAAGTATTTCAGGCTGGATCAAAATGAAGATTATATAAATCTCTTAAATGGTTTAGCGATAGTATATAACGCACTTGGTCTTAAAGCAAAAGCAGCTGAATATTATGAGAAGGGAATTGCATTTGCTATTTCTTCAAATTCAGCACAGGCTTTTAACATAATAAATAGTTATTCTGTATTTCTTGGCATTAATAAAAAAGCAGAAAAGGGGAAAAAATTACTTGAAAACGCGTTATCTCGTGCAAAGGCAGTGTATGAAGCGGATCCCCATAACTACTTTGAAGTTTTAAACAACTTTGCAGGTTATTTACGAGAATACAAAATTGACAATAAAAAGTCTATTCAATATTATCAGAAATGCCTTGGATATCTTAGTGAAAACGATCAGGAAGGATCTTTAAAGACAATGGTTTATCAGGGGTATTCCCTTGCGCTTGAAGAAGCTGGTGAGTCAGAGAAAGCCTTAGGTGTTATCCAGTCGTTGCTTTTTTCTTCCCATGAAAGCAATAGTGCGGGTGAGAACTTTGTGAATCCTCCTGTTGATAGTTTAAAACCAGACATAACTACTCTAAAGATTCTTAAGGTAAAATATAATATCCTGTCGGGCATTTATAAAAAAAATGCGGATCTAAAAGCAATTATTGCAGCTTCAAATACTTCAGAATTAATAGTTGCTTTGCTTGATAAAGTCAGAATCAATATTAGTGAAGAAGAGAGCAGATTAATACTCGGTGACCGGTACCGGGATTCCTATCTAAATGCAATACATGATTTTAACCTCCTGTATATTAAAACTGCGGATCCCCATTTTCTTCAAAAAGCATTTGAATATTCAGAAAAAAGTAAAGTTGCCGGGTTACTGACTTCTACAAGGGAATTAAATGCGGCCCAGTTTCATATCCCTTCTAAAATAGGGAACTTTGAAATGGATTTGCAACGTGAAATCAGCCTGTTTAATGTCCGGATTTCCGAAGAATTGTCCACGGAGAAACCAAATGAGTTATTAATTGCCAGATGGAAGGAGAACCTCCTGGAGACTACCAGGAAAAGAGATTCTCTTATATTAGTGTTTGAAAAACAATTTCCCGATTATTATTCTATTAAGTATAACACTCAAATGGTTAGTTTTAAGGAAATTCCTGAAATAGTCGGGCACGATGGAAATTACATCAATTATATAGTATCAGACACTGTATTGTATACTTTTATCGTTAACAGGAAAAATCAACAATTGCTATCGCGATCAATAGATTCTTCATTTTTTAATGATATCAAACAATTCAGAAGTTTGTTATCAATGCCGTTGCCTGGCGACAATGCCTCTCTGAAATTTAAACAATTTCAAACTTTAGGTTACAGGTTATACAAAACACTTATTGATCCTATCAAATCCTACCTGGTTTCTGATAAGATAATTATATCTCCCGACAATATACTTGCTTATCTGCCATTTGAAACAATTCTGACATCTAATGATCCTCAGCAAAACATTAATTACAGAGATCTTAGTTATCTGATGAATAGCTATGATATTTCATATACCTATTCCGCTACTTTTTTGGCCGAATCCGTGAAAAGAGAATCCACAAGAAGTAATAAACTTATAGCATTTGCTCCTGATTACCCGAAGCCAATTGACATTAAGTCAGTTTTAATGTCAAGACAGGCAGGCATGGGAGTATTGAATGACCTTCCTTATGCACGACAAGAGGCAAAGTATGTATCAGATCTGACCGCTGGAAAACTATATGAAAACAGTGACGCCAGTGAATCAGTTTTTAAAAAAGAATCGGAGAATTACGATATAATACATCTTGCTATGCATACTCTTCTGAACGATAAAGACCCTATGCGTTCAACATTAATCTTTAGTCAATTACGCGATTCTCTTGAAGATGGTTATCTTAAAACTTATGAGATATATGGTATTCCGCTGAAGGCAAAGATGGTTGTTCTAAGTTCGTGCAACACAGGGACAGGACTCTTAGTTTCCGGTGAAGGTATTCTTAGCCTTGCAAGAGGATTTATCTTTTCGGGCAGTCAGTCGGTTGTAATGTCGATGTGGGAGATTGAAGATAAATCAGGAACAGAAATTGTTAAAATGTTCTATAAAAACCTGAAAGAAGGATATCCAAAAAGTCTGGCATTGAAAAAAGCAAGAATGGAATTCTTAAAAAGTGCTGATCTGCTCAGATCTCACCCTTACTTTTGGTCTACTCTGGTAATTTATGGAAATAATTCACCGCTATACTATTCAAAAAAGCTGATAATCGCCCTTGTAGCAGTGTTTGTGATTTTAATTTTATCTCTAGGATTCTATTTCCGGAACCGAAGATATTCCTGATATTCCGGATCTTCTTTTACAAGGTCAAGAAGAGCTTCCTTGCATACATATTTTTTCCTTCTGGCATTGATTTCATTTTTAAGATCCATTTTTAATGCAATCTCTTCATAAGAATGACCTTCGGCGAATAAATTCATCACCATTTGTTGATCGGGTTTTAATTTTTGAAATACCCTGCTGATAATTCTTTCAAGGATCGGATCATATTGTTCCTCATCATCTTCTTCATCGGCAATGTCAATCTCCAGTTCAATTGTTTTTTGTTTTTTTCTAAGATGAGAACTCCATACATTGCGGGCAATTCCAAAAAAATAACCTTTCAGATCAGTTGTCAGAGCCAGATTATCTTCTGTTATCTGATTGTAAAGTACTATTATGGTATCCTGAAAAACATCAGAAACATCTTCGTCTGAACCGCTATTATTTAGAACATGATTCCTCACTGACAGAAAATAATGGTCATACATCCAATTCAGAATCTTATCATCCTGGTTACGTATACCATTTATGATGTCAATATCAGATATTTTTTTAAACAATTTAGTTGGGTTAGAAGTATCAATTGGCAAATATAGTATTTCCAAAATCCAAAACTCTTTTTATAATACCTGAGGTTCTTATTTTATCTGATACATGGGATTATCTTTATCAAAATATAAATATCTTTACTTTAGTTAAAAATAAATTTCCTGAAACCTCAAATGTCTTTCCCTTTTGTAAAACAACCTGATGCAATGGATTGCGGACCTGCCTGCCTTAAAATGGTGGCAGGATTTTACAAAATGAATTTTTCACTCGAATCTCTTCGAAAAAAGTGCTATATAACCAGGGAAGGTGTTTCATTTTTGGGACTTTCTGAAGCAGCTGATTCTTTAGGGTTTAGAACTATTGGAGTAAAAATCCCTTTTGAGTTATTGACTGAAAATGTTCCATTGCCATGTATTGTGCATTGGCGCCAAAAGCATTTTATTGTTGTCTACAAAATTAAAAATGAAAATATCTGGGCTGCTGATCCTGCAATTGGACTAATCAAATTCGGAAAGGAAGAATTTATACGGAGTTGGGCATCTACTGTTGTTGATGGGAAACCTGCCGGCCTTGTATTGATAATTGAACCTACTCCTTCTCTTTTTAAAAATGAAGACGAAAAGGAAAAAACGAACGGTTTCAAATTCCTTTTTAAGTATTTTCGGATCTATAGGAAATATCTTTATCAGTTAGTTCTGGGCTTGATTCTTGGTAGCTGCATTCAGCTGGTAATACCATTCTTAACCCAGTCTATTATAGACATTGGTTTAAACAATAATGATATAGGATTCATTTACCTCATTCTTTTTGCTCAGCTTGCTTTGGTATTTGGACGTATGTCTGTTGAATTTATCAGAGGCTGGCTGCTTCTTCATATTGGTTCAAGGGTGAATGTGGCAGTAATTTCGGGATTCCTCCAAAAGTTGATGTCATTACCTGTTTCATTTTTTGATACAAAGCTTACAGGCGATATTCTACAGCGCATTGAGGATAATAATAGAATTGAAGAGTTTCTTACCTCTGCCAGCCTGAACATTTTGTTCTCCTTTTTCAATCTGATTGTATTCGGAATTGTATTGGCTGTCTATAGTTTAAAAATCCTTATATTATTTCTTACAGGATCATTCTTATATATATTGTGGGTCTCAATATTTATGAAATCGCGGGCAAGACTGGATCATCAGAGATTTAAGCAAATGTCTATCTCCGGAAACAAGCTCATTAATATCGTCAATGGGATGCAGGAGATAAAATTGACCCAGAGTGAACTAAGTATGAGATGGGACTGGGAAAGGATACAGGCTGCTTTATTTGGCTTAAAGGTAAAGGGATTGAGCATTGTTCAATATCAGTCAGCCGGGGCCACATTTATAAATGAAGTAACTAATATTCTTATAACTGTAGTTGCTGCTACAGCAGTCCTGAAGGGTGATATGACTCTGGGTATGATGCTTGCTGTTCAGTTTATAATAGGTCAGCTTAATGTCCCTGTAAGTCAGATAATTAGTTTTTTTCGAATGTCGCAGGACGCTAAAATGAGCCTTGACCGGCTGGCTGAAGTACATAACCTTGAAGAGGAGGAACCTGATCCTGAAGTGAAAATCCGTAAGCTTCCTGAAAAAAAGGACATATATTTTAATAATCTATCCTATCAATATGAAGGCCCGCGTTCTCCATTTGCATTAAAAGATATTGACCTTTTTATTGAAGAAAATAAAATAACTGCAATTGTCGGAACAAGTGGAAGCGGAAAAACAACTCTGCTAAAAATGCTTCTGGGTTTCTACCCTCCGGTTGCGGGTGAAATACTCATTGGCGACATAAGATTGTCAAATCTCAGCTTAAAAATATGGAGAGAAAAGGTGGGAGCAGTAATGCAGGATGGTTTCTTATTCCCCGACACGATTGCCGCGAATATTGCTCCGGGATCTGAAGAAATAAATGAGGAAAGATTAATCAAGGCTGTTGATATTGCTAATATAAAAGGATTTATTGAATCCCTTCCGTTAGGATATAATACAAAAATCGGATCAAATGGACATGGTTTAAGTGAAGGCCAGAAGCAACGGTTACTTATCGCCAGGGTAATTTATAAAGATCCCGATATTATTATTTTTGATGAAGCAACAAATTCACTTGATGCAAACAATGAAAAGGTAATTGTAGAAAATTTGTCAGAATTTTTTGAAGGCAAGACAGTTATCGTGGTTGCCCACAGGCTGAGTACAGTAAGGGGTGCGGATAAGATTGTAGTTCTTGACAGTGGCAGGATAATTGAAACAGGCAATCACGAATCTCTTATCGGGAGAAAAGGAGCGTATTATAATCTTGTGAAGAATCAACTTGAACTTGGTAATTAGCAGTGATATATGAAAAATCAGAAACCTGAGATTATATATTCTGACACTGTTAAAGAGATAATGGGAAACCCACCTCGCCGGATTCTTCGTTGGGGAACAACAATTATGTTATTGATATTTGTTCTTTTTATTCTATTTGCCTGGCTTATAAGATATCCCGATACTATACCGGCGCCAGTTGAAATTACCACAACGAATCCACCCATAACGCTTGTCACTAAAATAACAGGACATATAAACTCCTTTTTTGTAAAGGAAAGAGAAAAAGTCAGCGCCGGGCAATTAATTGCAGTAATGGAAACAACTGCATCAATGAATGAAATTGAGTTACTTAAGCACACAATTGATACTATAAAAAATCCGGAGTTACTCTCTTATCAATTACTGCCTTTATTCCCGGGTCTTGGTGAACTTCAGGGTTTTTATGGAACTTTTCTGAAAAATCTTTCAGACTTAAATAATTATGTGGTTAATGATTTTTACGGGGGCAAAATAGTTGCCCTTAACGATGAAATAGATGGAATTCAGGAATTTATACGCAGGTTAAGTGTAAAGGAAAAGCTCTATTCTGAAAATCAGAAGCTGGAAACAAAAAAGTATAATAGAGATTCTTCTCTCTTTGCTGGTAAAGTAATACCTGAGATCGACCTTGAGAGATCTCATCAGGCGCTGCTTAGAGTAAATATTGAACTACAACAGGCCAGGCTTGACCATTCTGCAAAATCGATTGAATTAGCTGAAAAACGTCAGCTTCTTCAGGACTACCGCATTACCCGGAAAGATGAGAGAGAGAAGCTTGTATCAGGTTTGCGTGAATCATTCTTAAATCTTAAGGCTCAGATAAATTTATGGGAAAACACTTACCTGCTTATTTCTCCTATAGCCGGGATTGTTTCATTTACTAAGTTCTGGAGTGCAAATCAGTCTGTAGTTAAAGATGAACCAGTAGTAAGTATAGTTCCCATGGAGCCAGGCAATTTTCTTGGCAGGATAAATCTAAAGATGCAAAGATCAGGTAAAGTGAAAACCGGACTATTGGTTAATATTAAACTCAGTGGTTATCCTTATCTGGAATATGGAACGGTCAGGGGTAAAGTTAAGTCAAAATCACTTGTTCCTTCCGGTGATGCTTATGTTATTGAGATTGAACTCCCGGATGGTCTTACAACTTTGTACGGAATAAAACTTGAATTTACTCAGAATATGCAGGGTACAGCGGAAATAATTACTGAAAATATCAGACTTCTTCAAAAGATCGTTAATCCATTCCGTTATATGGTTTTAAAGAATAAAAAATGATCCATATTCATTTTTTTGAGTAAGGTTCGTAATCATCATCTTTTGACGAATATGGAAATGAAGCGCCCGAAGAAGATTTTGTGTCAGTTCCTGATTTGCTTTTATCTTTCTTTCTAAATTTCTGATATAACCTGACCGCCAATACTGCAGCAATGGCAGAAAAGATTAAAATTTGATTTTTATCCATTAGAATCTATTATTTAATTTCAGTTTATCAGAACTTAATTGTTCATTGGAATTATTATTCAAATATATAATTTATCTTCCTGAAATATTATGTTGGCTAATCGAATCGATGAATTTTAAATTTATAATATTTTTTTTCTGATGCATTCAGACTTGCTTAATATCTGGTTCTCACATTTATTTATGATAAAACTATGAGTTTTATTAAATATTTCAATATTTTCGTACTCTGAAATTCCCATGCATTGCCATGGTGTAAATTACTGATAAAGAGCTGAAATATAAAAGGATTGATTATGACCAAGAAAAATCCGGATGACTCTGTTCGTGAAGAACAATCCGGGGCGAATGAAAACGCCCTCGGAACTGAGGATGCCACACAAGCGGAAAACGCGCAAACACCTGACTCTCCGGAGGATGCTGAAAAAGCTGATGAAACGACAGAGAAAGTCATTGAAAATGAGGAGCATAAACATGAAGAAGTATCCGGGACTGTAGTTGCTGAGGTGGTGCCGGTGCATGAAGACATTCATGACTTTGAAGATATAGAGCTTCCTCAGGTTGATTATTCAGGATATTCCAAGCATGAGCTTGTTGAAACATTAGCCCTTATTATAGAAAATCGTCCTACTACAGAAATCAGAGATGATGTTGAACGTATAAAAATTCTCTTTTATAAAAAATTAAAAAGTGAATCAGAGGAAAGAAAAAACAAATTCCTTGAGGATGGAGGTAAGATTGAAGAATACAGGCAGTGGGTTGACCCGGATGATGCACGTGTAAAATACATGCTCGATAAGTATAAAGAGAAAAAAACTGATTACAATAAGATTCAGGAGGCAGAAAAATATGAGAACCTTAAGAAGAAGTACGAGATAATTGATAAAATTAAGGATCTTGTAAACAGAGAAGAATCGATAAATAAGACTTTTCATGACTTCAGATCTCTTCAGAATGATTGGCATTCAATTGGAGTTGTTCCTCAGACTTCCCTCAAAGATATTTGGGAGAATTATCATCATTATATAGAAATTTTCTATGATTATATTAAAATAAATAAGGAACTCAGAGACCTCGATCTTAAAAAGAATTTAGAAGTAAAAGTTCTGTTATGTGAAAAGGCAGAACAACTATTGCTTGAACCAAATCCTGTTAACGCCTTCCGGTCTTTACAGGACTTTCATAATCAGTGGCGTGAAATAGGGCCTGTCCCACTTGAAGCAAAAAATGATATCTGGGAAAGATTTAAAGAGGCAACTTCTCAAATTAATAAAAGACATCATGAGTACTTTGAAAAGCAGAAAGACGATCAAAAGAAAAATCTTGACGCTAAAATAGCCCTTTGTGAAGAAGTAGATGCGATCAACTTACTGGAGATTAAGAACTTTAAGGATTTTGATGAAAGAGCTGATAAGGTGGTTGAATTGCAGAAAATGTGGCGTACAATCGGATTTGCACCAAAGAAACAAAATAACAAAGTATATCAACGGTTCAGAGATGCATGCGATACCTTTTTTGAGAAGAAAAGAGGTTTCTATGCAGATAACAAAGAGATTCAGTTAAACAATCTGCAACGGAAAACAGAATTATGTATCCTTGCTGAAACTCTTCAGGAAAGTACGGACTGGAAAGCTACTTCTGATGCTTTGATAAAACTTCAGAAAGAGTGGAAAGAAATAGGTCCTGTTCCACGAAAACAATCTGAAAGATGCTGGAAGAGATTCCGCAAAGCGTGTGATCACTTTTTCAACAGTAAGACCCAATTCTTTGCAGCTTTAGACACTTCTTATGAAGATAACCTTAAGGCGAAACTCGCTATAATAGAGGAGCTTGAAAAATTCGAGCCAGGTGATGATGTTCAGGCTGCATTCGAGCGTTTAAAAGAGTTCCAAAGGAAATGGACTGAGATTGGTTTTGTTCCGTTTAATCTTAAAGATGAAGTCACCAATAAATATCGTTTAGCTATTAATAAGGAATTCGATAAGCTGAAGATTGGAGATGATGATAAAAGCATCCTTAAATATAGAACCAAACTTGATAGTCTTAAGACAAATCCGAAAGCCTCAAGAAAAGTACGGAATGAGAGAGATAAATTCTTTACAAAGATCAAACAGCTGGAAGGTGACATAGTATTATGGGAAAATAATATTGGTTTCTTTGCAAAATCTGTAAATGCCGATGCCCTGAAAAAAGAGGTAGAAGAGAAAATAGATAGCGCTAAAAAACTGATTAAAACTCTTGAAGAAAAAGTCAAGATGATAGACCAGTCAGGTCTTGATGATTAATGAAAATGAATTCTAATTGCTAATAAATTAACTTTCATTGCTTTGACAGACGTTAAGTACGTATTCGTGACAGGTGGAGTAACTTCTTCGCTGGGAAAAGGTATTATTTCAGCTTCTCTTGCAAAGCTATTACAGGCAAGAGGATATTCTGTTACAATCCAAAAACTCGATCCATATATAAATGTTGATCCCGGGACTCTTAATCCTTATGAACACGGGGAGTGTTATGTAACTCTTGACGGCGCTGAAACGGACCTTGACCTCGGACATTATGAGAGGTTTCTAAATGTGCCGACCAGTCAGGCGAATAATGTTACAACAGGCAGGATTTATCAATCTGTAATTAATAAGGAGCGAAAAGGCGATTATCTTGGCAAGACTGTCCAGGTTATTCCTCATATTACCGATGAGATAAAAAGAAGGATCAAGCTTGTCGGTTCTGGTGATAAATTTGATATAGTTATTACTGAAATAGGTGGAACAGTAGGTGATATAGAATCACTTCCATATATTGAATCTGTCCGACAGTTAAAATGGGAGCTTGGAGCACAAAACTGCATCGTCATTCATCTTACTCTGGTTCCTTATCTCTCCTCAACGGGAGAATCAAAAACCAAGCCAACTCAACATTCTGTTAAAGAGCTTCTTGAAACAGGAATCCAACCAGATGTTTTAGTACTCAGAACTGAAAGACACCTCAACGAAGATATTAAAAGGAAAGTAGCCCTTTTTTGTAACGTGGAAGAGAAAGCAGTTATTGAATCAGTTGATGTTTCAACTATTTATGAAGTACCAATAAAAATGCTCGAACAAGGTCTCGATCGGACAGTTCTGAAAAAAATGGGACTACCAATTGAGACTGAACCGCCACTTACCGAATGGCGGGAATTCCTTACAAAACTAAAGAATCCAAAACATTCAATAAAAATCGGGCTTGTCGGGAAATATGTGGAATTACCCGATGCTTACAAATCAATTGCCGAATCATTTATCCATAGCGGTGCATTGAATGAATGTGCAATTGATGTTGAATACATTCATTCGGAAGAAATTACTGAAAATAATGTTACTGACAGACTAAGCGGCTTTAATGGGGTCCTGGTTGCCCCGGGTTTTGGATCACGCGGTATTGATGGTAAAATTTTAACTGCAAAATATGCCAGAGAGAACAATATTCCCTTTTTTGGAATTTGTCTGGGAATGCAGTGTGCTGTAATTGAATTTGCCAGGAATGTTCTTCACTTCGAAGGGGCTCATTCAACAGAAATAAATCATAAGACAAAATATCCTGTAATTGATCTTATGGAAGAACAAAAAAGCGTTATTGATAAAGGCGGAACAATGAGGCTTGGTGGATATAGATGTATTATTGATAAGAATTCCAAGACATTCGAGGCATACAGGAAAACTGAAATTATTGAAAGACACAGGCACAGGTATGAATTCAATAATAAGTATTATGATGATTTCAAAAACAGGGGAATGGTCCCGGTAGGAATCAATCCTGAATCAGGTCTGGTGGAGATCATTGAAATACCTGATCATAAGTGGTTTGTCGGAGTTCAGTTTCATCCGGAATACAGCAGTACTGTTATCAATCCTCATCCTTTATTTGTTAGTTTTGTCAAAGCCTGCATAGGGTAACGACCCATGCCTGACCTCATTACATATTAATAATAAATTTTCATTATATAAATCAAGAATTTTAACTCCTTAGAGAATGGATAGAAATACAATCACAGGCCTTATTCTGATTTTCGTAATCTTTATAGGATTCAGTATATATAATACCAGCAAGACTAATACCGCAATTGAAAAAACGCTGACAGTGGCAGCAGCTGATTATGCGAAAGGAGATCTTGAAGTAGCAAGGACAGAATATATGAATGCACTGAGACTTAAATCAAATCAGCCTGAAGTACTTGCTAAAATAAATGAAATCAATCTTAAACTCGGAACTATACCTGAAAAACAGAAATCAGATACGTTGGGTATGCAACAGACAAACTCCGGGGTTTCTGTCTCCAAAACAACAGGTGCACAAACAGATATCAATCAGTATGGAGTTTTTGGACAAGCAGCTGTTGGAAAGAATGATTTTATTACACTGGAAAACAACAAAGTTGAGCTTAAAATTTCGCTGAAAGGAGGACGCGTATACTCGGCGAGATTAAAAGATTACAAGACTTTTGACGGACAACCCATAGTTCTCTTTTCAGGTGACTCAACAGTTTTCGGATTTAATTTCTTTACGAGCGACAATAAAGCTGTTCAGACTAATAACCTGTATTTTAAACCGGTTTCAGATACTAAATCTTTTAACGTACGATCAAATCCTGAGAGTGTCATTCTGAGATTGGCCGCGGGCGATGAAAAATATATAGAGTATAAATATACGCTTGCTCCTGATAAATATATGGTCGACTTTAATGTAACTTTCAAATCGATGGAAGGCCTTATTGCATCAAATCAGAACAATCTTACTTTAGACTGGAGAATGTATCTTCCCCAGCAGGAAAGAGGGCGGCAGAATGAAGAGACTTATTCATGTGTCAGATATAAGTATTATCAGGATGCAGTTGATGTTATGGGACTGAGATCTACTAAAGAGGTTGAGAAAAAAGATATAACAACTAAACTTAGCTGGGTTGCTTTTCAGGATCAATTCTTTTCATCAGTTATAGTAACTAATGATTTCTTTCTGAATGGTTCTGTCTCTTATACACGAACACTTGCTTCCAAAAAGTACATAAGAAATTATACCTCCGAAATCGGAGTTCCGCTTAATCTCAGCTCATCAAACGTGATTAAGATGAAATTGTATTATGGTCCTAATTCGATTACTGTGCTGAAGAAAGAGGGCCTGGAACTGGATAAACTTGTATTTCTTGGCAAAAATATTATTGGCTGGATTAACAGGTTTGCAATTATTCCTATTTTTAACTGGCTTAACAATTTCATAGAAAATTATGGTATAATTATTTTTATTCTTACTCTTATAATAAAAGTAGTTCTCTTCCCGCTAACATTTAAATCGTACCAATCACAGGCAAAAATGCAGGTTCTTAAGCCAATGGTTGAGGAACTTGGAAAGAAATTTCCAAAGAAAGAAGACGCGATGAAGAAGCAACAGGCTACGATGGATCTATATAAGAGGGCAGGAGTGAACCCGATGGGAGGTTGTCTGCCAATGCTGCTGCAGATGCCAATACTATTTGCTATGTTCAGGTTCTTTCCTGTATCGATTGAATTGAGACAGGAGCATTTCCTGTGGGCAACCGACTTATCTACTTATGATTCAATACTTACATTGCCGTTCACTATTCCAATGTATGGAAGTCATGTAAGCCTTTTTACTCTCCTCATGACAGCTTCTACATTG
Source organism: Bacteroidales bacterium (assembly GCA_025358645.1). Classification (GTDB taxonomy): domain Bacteria; phylum Bacteroidota; class Bacteroidia; order Bacteroidales; family VadinHA17; genus LD21. The sequence continues at coordinate 3,866 of JANYIW010000153.1, read as the reverse complement.
CTTACAATGAAAATGACCGGCTCTTCACCTGGTTCTGATCAACCGGGTATGAAGATGATGATGTATATGATGCCGGTAATGTTTATGGTTATTCTTAATAACTTTTCTGCAGGTCTTACTTACTACTACTTCCTTGCCAATATGATGACGTATGCACAAAATATGATATCTAAGAGATTTATTGATGCAAATGCCGTCCTGGCGAAACTCGAGGAGAATAAAAAGAAACCGCTTAAAAAATCAAAATGGCAGCAGCGACTTGAGACTGCAGCCAAACAAAGGGGTATCAATCCTTCTAAAAAATAACAATTGACTTAAATTCATGAAAAGACTATCCCAAAAGGACAGTCTTTTCTTTTTAAAATGTTAAAATTTATTAAATTAATTATGTGGTTCGAAAAAAATACTAAATTTATTTCTTCGAATTAAAGGGGAAATGAGTAAAAAATTTAAAAACAAAGATTTAGCCGCAAGGCTTGGTGTTTCTGGTACTTTGGTATCGCTTGTTCTCAACAATAAAGCTGACCAGCAGGGAATCCGAAAAGACACACAGGAAAAGGTTCTTATGCTCGCAAGGCAAATGGGGTATTTCGAATCTATGGAAGAAAAGAAAGAATTGTCGCCGGTTGAAGCGAAACCGGGTGTACTGGGTATGATAGTACCTTCAATTAATGATCCTTTCGTTATTCAGATAACACCTTATCTTCAGAAAGCTTTTTCAAGTATCGGCGTTGGATTCTCTATCGTAACAAAAGATCCTGATGATCAGAGGTACGATCGTCTGGTAGGAGCATTTAAAAAGTTTTACAGTGGACTTATCCTTCTTGGAGATGCTGCTGATGAAGCAACAATAAGGGCACTCCGAACAACTGATTATCCTTTCGTTCTTCTTGAAAAACCTTCAAAGACGTTACGGCTGAATACAGTCAGTACAGACACTGTTGCAGGAGCTCAACTTGTTGTGAATCATCTTGATAAACTTGGTTATAAAAGTATTATTATTGTTACTGACCACAGATCATCACATTCTGATACCACAGCAATTCAGGATATTTTAGATGCAATAGGTCAAAAGCCCGGTATGAACAGACCAGTTGTTGTTGAAATGGACAAACAGCTATCCGGAGATGAGATTGATTCCTCACAGTTTGAAAAATATCTCAGACCACCTTACAGTGCAGATGTGATGGTTATTATGAATGCAAACCTGGTCTATCCGATAATGACTTTACTCAGGAAAAAGAAATTGAGGGTTCCGCAAGATATTGCAGTCGTTTCAATGGAAGAGGGAACGGGTTTCGACCTGATGTTCTCTCCGGTGACATGTCTCCGAAAACCTCTTTCAGGAATTTCCACCAAGGTTGCAAATATGATATGGTCTGAAGTTAAAAATTCAGGAAAAGGAAAGTTTAAACGGCAGGTTAATATTTCACCCGAACTTATAGTAAGAAATTCCTGCGGTACAATATAGAATTATTGCCGGTATGAAAATGCTCCTAAAGTTTTTTTTAGTGCTAATTACAGTGTTAACATCCTGTAATTCAGGTACTCACTTGATTAATAACAAACAATACCTGGCAAACACTGAAAAAACATTTACCCAAAGAAAAGCGCTGGCTGGTAAAAGAGATTCTGCACTTTTCTCTGTTTTTAATAAAAAACTTTCCAGGGAACAATCCGAAGCCCTTAAGTTTCTTTATGCATATATGCCATTAAGCGATCTGGCAGATTATTCCGGTGATTTTTTTCTGTCTAATGTTGATATCTCGTTACGGGCTAGAACAGAGACAAGTTGGGGAAAAGATATTCCTGAAGATGTTTTCCTTCATTATGTTCTGCCATGCAGGATAAATAATGAAAACCTTGACTCTTTTCGCATTGCCTATTATAATGAACTTCTGACCGTGATAAAAGGTAAAAGTATCAGGGAAGCTGCACTCGGGATAAACCATTGGTGTCATGAAAAGGTTGGTTATCAACTTGCTGATATAAGGACATCAGCCCCTATGAGTACAATTCTTTCAGCAAGAGGCAGATGTGGCGAAGAATCGACTTTCACCGTGGCTGCACTGCGGACAGTTGGAATACCAGCCAGACAGGTATATACACCCCGGTGGGCGCACAGTGATGATAACCACGCGTGGGTTGAAATATGGTTTAACGGAGAATGGTATTATATGGGTGCCTGTGAGCCGGAACCGGTTCTTGATCGTGGTTGGTTCACTGAACCTGCAAGAAGAGCTATGCTGGTCCATACAAAATCTTTCGGTGCATACATGGGTGATGAAAATATTATTAACAAGCATATTAATTATACCAATGTAAATAACCTGGATAAGTATGCAGTTACGAAAAAAATATTCGTGAAAGTGATCAATAAGGATGATGCCCCGGTGAGTAATGCACTGGTGGAATTTCAGTTATATAATTATGCTGAATTTTATCCACTCGCAGTTATTCCGACCGATGAAAATGGGGTATGTCAATTTGAAACAGGATTAGGTGATTTATTAATATGGGCGCATAAAGATGATGATTTTGATTTTAAGAAAATATCAGTAAATGAAACGGATACTTTAAAATTAAAACTTAACAATGAATTGAATGGCAGAAGTAGTATTGATCTGGATCTTGATGTTCCTATTGTCCGGTCAGCGCTTCCCGGGCCAGCCCAGGAACTTATAGAACAGAATTCCGAAAGAATTAACAAAGAAAACATTATCCGTCAAAAGTATATTGATTCATGGATGAAACCTGCAGATGCAAAGGCACTTGCAATAACTTTACATATTGATTCAGCTCGAGTAGTACGCATAATCGACAGAAGTATGGGCAATTATAAAGAGATCAGCTTATTCCTGTCAGAAACACCTGATTCATTACTTAAGTTTGCTTTGTCTTTACTGGAAATTCTTCCTGATAAGGACCTTCGTGATGTAAAAAGATCTACTCTTTCAGATCATCTTAGAAATAGCCTTTTGCATAGGAGTATTGGTGCTGAAGCGGGGAATAAGATGTTCCTGGAATATATTTTAAACCCACGGATTGCCAATGAACTCTTAATTCCGTGGAGACATTATTTCTTAACAAAACTTCCTTCTCAATTAGTGATAAAAGCATCGGGCGATCCAGCAATAATTATTCAATATCTGAACGAAAAGATTATTATTGCTGATGATGAAAACTATTACAACACTCCGATAACGCCTGTCGGAGTTAATGAACTTAAAGTTTCAGATTCAGGTTCCCGTGCAATTTGTTTTGTAGCAATATGCCGAAGCCTGGGAATACCGTCGCGCCTGGAGCCCGGTCGGAATGTCCCGCAGTATTTCTTTAATAAAAAATGGAATGACGTTTATTTTTCTGATCAGAAACAACCGGATCAGAATAAAGGTTATCTGAAACTACAATCGACCGATACAAAACCTGTTCCGGAGTATTATATTCAGTTCACACTTGCCCGATTCGAGAGAGGCCGTTACAATACTCTTGAATATGATTATAATAAAAAAATCACTTCATTCACGGAAGAGCTTCCCCTTCCACCAGGTCACTATATGCTCGTAACAGGTAACAGACTTAGCGATAGTAAAATATTGTCTAATATCTCATTTTTTGAGCTTTCAGAGAACGAACATAAAACTGTTGATGTAAAAATCAGGTAAAATTCACAACCTGTCCCTGCTGAAAACAATTGTTAATAATTATTGATATCTGAAAGAAATCAGTCTGTGTCAGGATAAAAATATCTGTTATCTTTGTTCTGATTTGGTGTTACAATGAAATTAAATCATTGTAATGAAAAGGGAATGCGGTTAGAATCCGCAACAGTACCCGCTGCTGTGATGCCCAATCGTTCTAACGAT
>JANYIW010000139.1 GCA_025358645.1 Bacteroidales bacterium | reverse complement strand
GAAAAGACGTCATTCATCATTTCCTGAAGTCTTTTGAACGGAAGATATTGTCTGACACTAAGATAACCAATGATAGTTTCAATGCTTTTCCCGTATTTGACAGGACTGTCAACACCAACAGGGAAGTCACTCTCTACCACCTTACCGCAGGTACACTTGCACCGGTAAACCCGATGTTCAGTAACTATTTGTTTTATCGTGGGGATATTAATAACTTGTCTTTTCCCAAAAAGCTCGAAAGACAGATCACTCACATTTTTACCGCATTCTGGACAAAAACACGAACGATGTTCAATAATTTCATCGGGAGTTTCTGTCATCTCCAGTGTTTTCCCTTCATGCCCGGGTTGTCCTCCTGCTTTACGATTACTTTTCTCTCGAAGACTACTCGTGCGTGGTGGCCTATTCTCATCTTTAGAAGGGGGCAAAGAGCTATTGTTGCTGTCTTTTCTGGTCGTGTATCGTGTCAATTCGAATTCAAGAACATCGATCCTTGCTTTCAACAGGGTATTTTCCTGTGCTTGCATCAAAACGATGCGTTTCAATTCTTCGATGATTATTTGATCAGATGTTTTCATAGCTCGTACTACAAAACTAACTCTGAAATCCAACATTTAAAAGAACGTAATCGCTTAATTATCAACTTAAATAATTATTTTTGTTGATATGTGTACGATTTATAAAAAATATCAAATGAATAAACCCTAAAAATGTTAATCCAACAAAGAAAATTGTTAATAACACTTGATTTTTTAACTTTAGGCACCTGCCTACTGGCAGGCAGGCTCTAAACTTTAGCTCACTTTAAGTACTGATTAGTTACAATATAAGTTATGCCTGCTCAATTCCCGATAGCTTTGATCCATTTACATCATCAAACGGACATGCTATATATGTTAGAGATGTTAACAAAGATGGGAGATCCGATATTATTGAAGCATCAAACCATTATGTTAATGGAAGTATCGATGGTTTTATTATGAGGTATCATCTGAGTAAAGGAATGGATTTTAAGATTGAATACAATCAATGGATCCATGATGCTCCCCTTGTTAGTTCAAATGATTTCCAGTTTGGCTATTATTATGGCGATGGGCAATTAGATTGTCTCTATCTGATGTTTCGAAGCTTTAAACTTAAAGAAAATGATCGTACTAATCTTGTATCATCAGTTGTAAACGGTCTTAATCATCGAACAGATTTTATATATGAATATAATGTAAGGCCTTCAACTTTATTTGCAAGGCAGGATCTTGATACATTGTTATACAAGCCTTTCAGTCAATTTATTGTAAGCTCATTTATATCAACCGGGAGTGATAATAAGCATAAATCAATAAATTATTCATATTCAAACCCGTTTTTTCATCTCAAAGGGAAAGGATTTCTTGGATTTGCAAATCAAAGCATAACTGATAATACAACTGCTTTAAATAGTACTTATCAGTTTATTGCTGATGAAATTCGTGCATATTCATATCCATCGGTACAAAAAATTAAAGATGCCGATGACAACACATTGTCAGAGCAGGATTTTGTTTATTCAAATAAGGTATATTCATACGGGAGTTATTTTGCTTTTCCATCGAGAATTATCTCCAAAGACTTCTTACATAACTTAATTGATACAACATTCAATTATTATGATTCTTTTGGGAATGATACCCTGTCAATTCTCATGCAGAACGGTGAAATGCAGACAACAACAAGGAATCATTTCACGCAAAACGGAACATGGTGCCCCGCCAGAATTTCGTCTTCAGTAGTTACCAGATCCTCGCACAATGGCCAGGTTGCTTATCAGAATTTTACTAAATTCGGATATGATAATAAAGGTCAGATCATAAGGGCCACTATATATTCAAATCTGGCTGACTCCCTGAGTACCGGTTTTGCTTATAACAATTTTGGAAACATGACTTCCAAAACAACAACCCTGAAAGATGGAGGTAGCAGAACAGAATCCTATACTTATGATGATAAACAGCGGTTCATTGATGGTATAACTAAAGGTGATTTAAGCAATGGATATAGTTACAATAATGTTACAGGCTCGGTATTACAGGAAACCTTACCAAACGGTTTGGTAAAAACATATCAATATGATAGAACCGGAAGGCAATCAAGGGAAGCTTTCTCTTCAACAAAATTTGTAAAAACAACCTATGCCTGGAGTATTAATTCTCCCGATAGTGCAGTATATTCAATAACTCGAACCGACTCTTTATCGGAGAGCAAAAGTTGGTTTAATGATGCAGGGAGAGAAATACGCAGCCAGACCAAGGGTTTTGCTGATTTAATAAAAATCGATAAAGAATATTCATCAAAAGGAGAAGTGACGAAAGCGAGCAAACCTTACTTTGGTGGAGGCCCAACGGGTTGGAACACATTTTCCTATGATGCGCTCGGAAGAATAGAGTCCTCTGATGTATATGGAAGCACCTTAAATTATTCTTATAATAATAATGAAACAACTGTGACAAAACTGGTAAACGGGACTAACCGGACATACATTGTTTCATTAAACGGGACAGGACAGACCTCCTCAACAACTCAGAATGGCAAAACTCTTGATTTCACCTATGCAAATAGCGGTAAAATGATTTCCGCGGCTCCTCCATATTCTGGCAGTACTGTAAGTTATGGTTATGACTCCCGTCCAATGCTGGCTCAGGAAACCGATCCTGACAGGGGGATATCTAAGTATGGTTTCAATTCGCTTGGTGAATTAACACATTCTCAAACTGCAAAAGGAGATGAGGATTCCATAATCTATGATAATATAGGACGAGAATCGATGAGGATAAGGGAAAATGGGAATACAAACTATTCATATTATACCACAGGTTCCGGAAAAGGTAACCTGAGCCAGGTAAATAGTCAGGCTGGATTTAAAAAATATTCTTATAATTCTTATGGAAGTGTTACCAGGGAATGTGATAGTATTCCAACACAAGGTGCATTTCCTTTTACCTATGAGTATGATTCCTATGGGAGGATGTCACGAATGACTTATCCTGGCGGTTTTGCGGTAAATTATCTGTATAATGCCAACGGGTATCTCGAATATATCAAAAGAGCAAGCGATAACAGTACTATCTGGCAATGTAATACTGTTAATCAACTTGGAAAAACAACCAAATACTCCTTATCCAATGGGAACATAATAATAGATAAATCATTTGATGGGAACGGATATCTGATTGATATTAAAACAACAGCTGGCTCAGTCAACAAACAATGGATTGAATATTCATTCGATGCTGCCGGCGGAGATATGACAATGCGAAAAGATAAAATCAGAAATCTGACAGAAGACTTCGGTTACGATGTATTTGACCAGTTAAAATGGTCGAAAGCAACCGGTCAGGATAGTCTTGTTATGCATTATAATGATGTCGGGAACATGACTTCCAAAACAGATGTTGGCGATTATTTTTATAATTCAACCCGTGTTCATGCAGTTGACAGTATAAACGGCAGTCAGAACCTTAACAGGCAGAATATCGGATATAACCATTTCAATAAACCTGTATTCATCGCGTCAGATAAAGATTCACTTGTTTATACTTATAATGTTCTGGATGAGCGAATAAAATACATTCATTATGATAGTCTTGGTCAGGTCGTTAAAACAACATGGTATGCAGGGCCGTATGAAAAAGTTGTATCAGATACAGTAACAAAACATTATTACTACATTAACTCTCCTGAGGGACCTGTAGCTCTTGCAATACAAAGAGGGACAGACGCACCGGTTATTTATTATCTTTGTAAGGATCATCTCGGTTCAATAACAGGTATTATGAACTCAAATGGAGATCTTCTTGAAGAATATAATTATGATCCCTGGGGAAGAAGAAGGAATCCTGCTGACTGGTCATATACAAATGTACCTGTTACGACATATACAAACCGGGGCTTCACAGGTCATGAGCATCTTGACATATTCAATCTCATAGATATGTTGAGCGCAGCGAAATCCCGACAGCGAAGCTCGTCGGGAAATGGGAGAATATATGACTCCGAGATCGCAAGATTCTTAAGTCCTGACCCTATTATACAGAACCCATACAATATTCTTAACTATAACAGGTATAGTTATTGCCTGAATAATCCATTGAAATATACTGATCCGAACGGATACAGGTACACGTACCAGGATTATCAACGGGAAAAAGCAGAATATACGAGGCAGAATGGTTCTGCTCAGTTCTTTAATAACTATCCTGATCGATGGTCGGCTTATATTAGTGCGATGG
>JANYIW010000133.1 GCA_025358645.1 Bacteroidales bacterium | reverse complement strand
CAAGATCTACAGCCGATTTGTCCTTGGTTCCCGAACTGATCAGGATAGCAAGTAGTTCGGCATCACTCAGACTGGCAATACCTTTCTGAATAAGTTTTTCCCTGGGTCTGTCTTCAACAGCCCAGTCAGTAATTTTAAGAGACATGCAGCGACAATTTTGAAATGCTTATGCAAGATAAGAAATTCAGATTATCTGGCAATGAAGGATTACATTTATTTTATACAAAAGAGACATGCAATGGCACATCCCTTTTATTTAACAATAATTTAGTAAAATCAGAAGATTAATCTGATTATATTTTGTTTACTTGGGAGAAACAATACGAAAACCAAAGTCGTCATATTGAGTGGCTTGGTTTCTACTATCGCGGGAGGCCGACCGGCAATAGACTGCATAGCTGAACCAACTTCCACCACGGAGCACACGGACGGCGCCGGTTGAGGGGCCCTGTGGATTCGTTTGCGCTTCTGCAGGGTAATCACCAAGCCAATCGCTGCACCACTCAAATACGTTACCACACATATCATACAGCCCCCAGGCATTGGGATCGAAGCTTCCTACCCGCATCGTTCTTTCATAGAATTTGCCTTTTGCATTTTTGTAGTAAGCATAATTTCCGTTATAGTTAGCTTGTTCAGTAGTAAGATTGTTCCCTGTAAAGAATGGAGTTATTGTCCCGGCTCTGCAGGCATATTCCCACTCTGCTTCTGTGGGGAGGCGGCAACCCATCCAGTCAGCAAAGGCTTTGGCATCATCCCAACTTACTTTCACCACTGGTCGATTCTCTCGGCCCCAACCTTGATCGTCTGGTTTTATGTGGCCGGTGGCCTCGCAAAAACGGTCATACTGTTCAAAAGTAATCTCATACTTGCTCATTTTAAAAGCGCTTAAAGTTACCTGATGTTGGGTTTCATTTTTATCTCTCTCTATCTCAATTTTCGGACTACCCATGGTAAATGTGCCGGCTGGAATATTAGCCCATTCGATGATGGGTTTCTGAGCATAAACAGTTATTGAAATAGACAATATAAAAAATACTGTCACGAAATTTTTCGAATTTTCAGTTCTTATTTTCATAAAAATGCTATTTATAATTTTCTTACTCTTTAGAGGATTTTCGGATACTCCTTTTCATTTTCAAATAATTATTTATAACCATACTTCATATCTTAAAGGAGACACGTTATGAACATTTCTCATATAAATATCTCATTTTATTTTCATAATCCAACTTTTAGATATTTTAAATTCTGCAAACCTTCTCCGCAAATTTCTTTTAAATTATTCTTTATTCGTTTTTTCAACATGAATAAATTTCAAAAGTTTTATAAAAGTCCTGGGTACTGGCCCAGGACTTTTATAAAACAACTCGAAGGTTGTTTATTAGTTCTACCTGTCAGGAGTTGGATAGCCAGAGTTTTGCTCCAGCAATTTATTTAATTTTAAATCAGTTTGAGGGATCGGGAACAGGTAGTCATCAATAGAGAAGTTTAATCTGTCACTGGCACGGATTGTAACCTTTGGATCATCCAGTATTCTCTTTCTAATGATATCGAACCAACGGTCGTTTTCGAAGAACAATTCCCAGCTTCTTTCCTGTATAACTGTAGCATCAAAAACTGTCTTGGTCATGCTTGTCGTTGCCAATGGATGTTCTGCGTTTGGGACATATCCATTAGCTCGGTTGATAATTTTATTAAGGGCATTAACAGCAGCCGTAGTTGGGCCTCCATTCGCCATACTAGCGGATTCAGCATAAATTAGAAGAACGTCTGCATACCTTATAACCGGCCAGTTCGTATTTACCGAATAACCATTAAAATCTTGAGCAGAAACATAGAAGAAGAACTTTTTACAAAAGGGAAGTTGTTCAGGAAAAGCAGTATAATGCTTACCATTCCAATCAGTAAATAAGTACGCTTCCTTTCTCCGCTGAACAGGCCAGCTGCGTTCAAATGCTGTATCGACAGCTGCATCGCCCCATCCACCTTCCAGGTAATTCTCTGTTGTCCACATCTGTGGATCAGTAGTCTGATCATCATATGTTGAATTAAAATTCCAGATCATTTCCGGGCCATATTTATTTGCCGAGGTGAAAACATCCACAACAGAATCGACCAATGCATAAGTACCAGATTCAATTACCTGCAAAGCCATATCTGCAGCTTTTTGATAATTGGTTGCATCATTGAGGGGATATGTTGCCATGGTAAGATATACTTTGGCAAGTATACTTTTAGCTGCTCCGCTGGTCGGTTTTCCTGGTGCATCGCTCCATGATTCCGGAAGTTTTTCTGTAGCAAAGATCAGGTCGCCTACAATCAGGGCATATACATCTGCTATTGAAGATCTGGCCATTGGATTCTGAATTGGATCTGGGGAATTTTCGGTTAATAAAGGAACACCACCGAACATCCTTACCAGCATAAAGTAGTTGAATGCACGAAGAAATCTTCCTTGTGCCTCAAGGGCGTCAAGTGTTTCCTGAGTTTCTCCTTTAACATTACCTTTTTTAATTGAGCCAAGAGCGGCATTTATATTAAGAAGAGCCTTATAATGTCTGTTCCAGAGGTCATCTCCATTATCATCAGGAATATTTAAATCCCCGCCATTAAGCTGGTCATCATTTCGGAAAGCGGTATAACAATAACCGTAGCCTGCCCAATAATCCCATAAATAGTTCAACGAACCTGCATAAGAAGATTCAATCTGGAGCGCCGAGTTACCAAAATTGGCTGGAGTCACTGAACTAATCGGTTGTTCTTCAAGCTTTTTGCATCCTAAAACAAATACAATTAAAGCAAGGAACAATGAACAACGTAGTAAGTAAATTATATTTTTTTTCATATCTGTATACTAATTAAAATGTTACATCTATACCGAAAGTGATGGTTCTGGCTGTGGGATAGTTACTAAGATCCACCCCGATCTGAGCATCATTACTATTATAGGCGCTCACTTCCGGATCATATCCGGTATATTTTGTGAGGGTAATAAGGTTAGTCCCGCTAACATAGAATCTTACTTTTTCTACTCCAATTCTACTGATAACAGATGAAGGAACTGAATAAGCTAAAGTGACATTTTTAAGTCTTACATAAGAACCATCCTCTACGTACCTCTGAAGCCGGCCGGCATCATTGCCAAGAGTAACCTTACTTACAAGGCCGGCATTCTGGCGTGTAAGAGCATCAATAAAGGCAGGAACGTCAGTATTCTGATTAGTTTCAGTCCAACGATCCAACAGACGAATGCTTGTTCCTTCATACGCATTTTCAAGGCGTATTCTTCCCTGGTTGAAAATATCATTACCTTCAGAACCCTGTACCAGTAATGTCAACTCAAAATCATTATAGGATATGCGGTTAGACCATCCAAAAATAAATTTGGGGATTGCGTTGCCAATCCTCATTATATCAAGAGAATTAATTTTACCATCCTTATTATAATCGGTGTATTTTGGATCGCCTGGTAACTGTCCGAAAGCAGCCGCTGTAGCTGCTTCACCGGTCTTCCAGACACCTTCATATCCGTATCCGTACATTTGTCCGAAGGGCTCACCGACGCGCAATTGCATAAAAGCATTCCTAATGCCATACCCACCTGAGGGTGTTGCAACATTAATTTTAGTGGATTCTCCAAGGTACAGAACTTTATTCTTGTTCCATGAAATGTTAAATCCCGAATTCCATTTTACTTTCCCGACAAGAGGATCTCCGTTAATTGAGAACTCAAGTCCTTTATTTTCAACTGATCCAACATTAGATAAAATACTGGAGAAACCGGTAAAACCAGGTAGTGTACGATTTAAAAGCAGGTCTTTTGTGGTTTTGAGATACAAGTCCACAGTTGCAATTAATCTTCCCTTGAATATCCCAATATCTAAACCTACATTACTTTGGGTAGTGCTTTCCCATTTGAGGTTCGGATTTTCGGGATTTGCGATAACAAATCCTAAATTTGTTGCATCATTTCCGTTATATGGGTAATTATAACCAGACATCATTGAAGCAATAGTTTTATAAGCGCTAATTGCCTGGTTACCAATAATCCCATAGCTACCACGCAACTTCAGTTCTGAAAAGATATTAAGGTTTTTAATGAATGACTCTTCAGTCATCTTCCATGCAAGTGAACCGGATGGGAAAAATCCCCATTTGGTATTCGCACCAAAAACTGAAGACCCATCTGCACGATAACTAATTGTTAACAAATACTTGTCGGCAAAAGCATAGTTTATTCTGCCCAGGTAAGAATTCAGAACCCTTTCAGTAACATTTGAATATTTTGAATTTATCTGTTCTGCTCCTCCCAGATCGTTAACCCCAGTCTGATCAACGGTAAATTTCGAAGCAACCAGACCTGAACTCTCTGATTTAGAGTACTGTTGTTCAACAACAGCCATCAGGGTAATATGATGCGTCCCTCCAACTGTCTTATCATAAGTCAAAATATTAGAATTTTGATAAAAATTATATAGGGCAGCATCAATTGTTGCATATCCGACTTTTCCTCCTACTGATTTGCCTTCAAAAGTTTTACGGTTGTAATAAGATTTATTATTTTCGGGTATGATAGTTGCTCCTCCCGTAATTTTCAATTTCAACCCTTCAATAATTTTGAATTCAAGGTATGTATTAATATTATTTCTGATAGTATTGTTATTGACAGTTACTTCCTTTGCAGATGCCAATGGATTCCAGGTGTCATAAGCCCCATATCCTAAAGGTGCTCTGCTATAATTACCATCAGCGTCATAAGGAGGAGTAGTTGGATCCCAACGGGGAGCCGTGTTCACGGCCTGACCAAAGTAACTGATAGGTTGGCCACCATACGTTGGGGAATTACCTGATTCTTTTGATGCAGCCCAGTTTAAACCAAAACTCACATTTTTAGTAATATCAGCAGATAAATTTGCGCGTAAAGAAAAACGTTTATATGAGGAATTAATAAGAATACCTTGTTGATCAAGATACCCGCCTGATACCATATATTTCATATTGTCAGTTCCTCCACTGATAGTCAACTGGTGATTTGTAAGGGGTGCAGTTCTGTAAATCTCATTTTGCCAATCTGTGCCACCGGTATTTCTTAACTCCTTGATCCTGTCATCTGAAAAGATTGGGACAGGAACACCCGAAGCATTATCTGTTGCTCTATTTGCATTTCTTGTAATTGCATAATCAGCAGCGCTCATAAGATCTAGTTTTTTACGGATGTTTTGATAACCATAACTGAAGCTATAATCGATTGTCGGCTTCCCCTTTTTTCCGCTTTTAGTTGTGATCAAAATAACACCATTTGCTCCCCTAGATCCATAAATTGCTGTTGCAGAAGCATCTTTCAGTATTTCGATCGACTCAATATCATTCGGATTCAGAGAATTAAGAGAAGCGCCTTGCAACCCATCAACAACTATAAGAGCTTGGTTACCCCCATTTACTGAATTCATTCCCCTGACTCGGACAATAGCTTCAGCGCCCGGAGCGCCAGCGGTATTTAACACTAAAACACCAGCCGCACGCCCTTGCAAAGCCTGGTCAACACGCTGCATGGGCAACTGTACAAGTTCTTTTCCTTTTACAGAGCTTATAGCGCCTGTAATATCACTCTTTCTCTGTTGGCCATATCCTACAACTACTATTTCAGAAAGTGATTGAATATCTGATATAAGCGCTACATTAATTACCGTTTTCCCATTTAAAGGAACTTTTTGGGCTATATACCCAATGTAAGAAATCTGTAATATGGCATTAAAGTTTGATACATCAAGACTGAATTTGCCATTAAAGTCAGTGCTTACTCCAATAGTAGTGCCATCAACAACAACGTTAACGCCTACAAGCGCCTCACCAGTAGTAGCATCGGTAATTGTACCCGTAACTTTTAACTGCTGAGGGATTAATTCATCTCTGGCACCTGCATTACTGTCGATATCATATGAACTTGCTGAAACCGATAATGTTATCGTGACCAGCAAGCCCATCAGGAAAGAAAATCTCATAATCAGACCAAGTCTGTCATTCAAATGAGTTGAAAACAACAAGCTCAATTTTTTTTTCATACTTTTTGAGGTTTTTAATTATAGGTTTAATAGCAAAGGGTTACATAATAACTATTTCTCATTTATCAGGAGAACCGGTTTAAACGCGTCAAGAATATAGCTTGGGTTTATGATTCTATAGTACTATCCAAATTTAGGGATCCTGTTTCAATGTAGTTTAGTTAATAATTTTGTTATAATCGCTTGTAGTTCATCGAATAAGGTCGTTTCCGCTTAAATTTTCCTGATACTTTTCTTCCAGGCCTGATGATTTCACGGGTTTTTTCCACGATATCATCGAAGGCTTCCAGATCTTTCTTATATTGTTTTTTTATCAACGGTAATGATAAAGCGTACTCATCGGGAACCATCAACAGCTAAAAATCGAAGACCAGCCCAAATATAATATTCAACTCTTTCATAGAAAGTATTCCAAGCTACTTCATTTAACCGCTTGAATGCCCATGGATTCCCCTACAAGATAAAAATTTATCCGATAACTACAAACTTTTCAAAGAACTATATTAGCTATATTTACAGTAAAATCAAGTCTTTCAGAAGATTCCCTTAACTAAACGACATTGAATCCTGTTATAATAAGCTATAGTGATTAAGAAACGTAATGCAAGATAAATATAAAAAATTATTTGAAAGAAAATATTGGATGTTTTTTTTGCTATTGAAAAGAATAAATTCTTATCAAATTTCGAATGCTTATATTTATTATACGCATCTCTAAAAACCCATTGTTGATATAATCATTTGAATGTTAATCATATAACTATTATATAATAGATATATGTGCTTAATTGTCAAGTTTCACAAGGTTGTTTATGATAACTTGTATTAGATTTAGTTTTCAAATATAAAACTTTATTTTTAAATTCATCAG
>JANYIW010000126.1 GCA_025358645.1 Bacteroidales bacterium | reverse complement strand
CGTTTTCATTATATCCCGATTTCCTGATATAGTTTACCCATTCCGTTACCGGAAGACTCTTTTGCCATGTTGCATTTCTTGATGAAAGACAATAAGGATCGGCTACACTTTTAAGGTATGGTTGAGGTGAAAGCCAAACATCTTCAGAAGATGCAGTTTCTCCCCCGCAATTTGAGTGGAAAGCTGATATAATCAGAACGCTATCCTTATCAAGTATTACCTGACCCCCGGTCTCCATTACTGCTATGTTAAGAAGAGTATCTGACGATAACCCATTAAACGCCTGACAATGTGTATTATCACATACATTATACCTGTCATTTAAATGTTTATCGAAATATTTGTACATGTAAGTCCTGGCTATAATTGCCTGTGTTTTGAAATATTCTAAATTTTTACCGGATCCACCTTCCGCCATTACCACACCTGAGATATATTTTTCTACATCAGAGATATTTATAAATACCAATGTTCCAAGATCAGGAAAACACTGAAGATCACCTGAATAGTACTGTCTGGTATGTGATACCCCATTCATCATGAGAGAAAAAGAATCCATTCCGGTTTTTCCTAAAAAGATCAGAGAATCGCAAATAAAGCCATTTTCATTTCTCTTTTTAACAGCAAGTTTCCCATTAAACCGTGCAATAATGACTGGCTCATCTCTTAATACTGTAAGAATTTCACCATTGAAGAGATTTATTTCGTACTTGCCTTCAGTGACTGAAAATACTGCAGATCCCGGAGATTGATTTGAAAAGAGCCGAATTTTCACCTGAGCTGAAACACCTGTGCAAAAGACAGTTAATAATAAACCAATTAATATTTTCAATCCCGACATAAATCGTATTCTGAATCAAAATTTCACTATTCTCCCGGTATTTGTTCCCAGTCATCTTTTCAATTCCGCCACCATCTCTCTCGCAATCCTTCCTGAGGCGCCTGCAGATCCGAGTTTGCTTTTTAGTATCTTATAATCAAATAACAATTTCTCCCGTTTTGATCCGCCTGGTAGAATAGCCCTAAGCTCATTCATAAGTGCGTTTTCAGTAAGATCATACTGGACTAACTCCTTAACGACTTCAGACTCCATAATGAGATTCACCAGTGATATATATTTCACTTTGATAACCATCCATGCAATCACCATCGAAAAGAAATCACCCTTATAACATACTACCTGAGGAGTACCATGAAGAGCAGCCTCGAGGGTAGCGGTTCCTGAAGTCACAAGAGCGGCTTCAGCAGTATAAAGAACTTCGTAAGTTTTTTCTTTGATCAGTTTAACCGGAGCATTACCAATAATCTTAAAATATAGTTCATCCGGAATGTTTTTTACCCCGGCAAGAACAAACTGGTACCCGGGGAAATATGGTATCGTTTTCATCATTTCAGGTAGTACAAGCTCAATTTCATGTCTGCGGCTTCCTGCCAGTAACGCTATTACAGGTTTCTCCTCAATTCCGAGGCTTATATTCATATTGGTTTTAGCAGGAAAAAGAGAGATTCGTTTTTCAGTCTCATCAATAAGTGGATTCCCGTAATATTCAACACTTATACCATGTTTTTTATAAAAATCTACTTCGAACGGAAAAATGATGAACATACGGTCAATATACTTTTTAATCTTTTCGACCCTGCCCTCCTTCCAGGCCCAAAGCTTAGGCGATATGTAATAGAAAGTTTTGTATCCGCTTTTTTTTGCAAACTCCGCGATCCGGAGATTGAAACCGGGATAATCAATGAAGATTACAACATCTGGTTTATATTCAGTTATCTGCTTCTTACAAAGGCTGATGTTTTTATAAATTGAACTAAGATTCTTTATAACAGCAACAAAGCCCATAAAAGCCAATTTTCTATAGTGAACGAGAAGAGTAGCTCCCGCAGATTCCATCAGATCACCACCCCAGCATGAGATCTCTGCACTTTTATCAGCTAAAAGTAACTCGCTGATAAGATTTGATCCGTGGAGGTCACCAGACTGTTCACCCGCAATTATAAAGTACCTCATCCTAAAATCTTTACAGCAAAAACCAGTACGGCCCAGACGATAGTCATCGCGAGCACTCCACGCGTGGCCCGTAGCATGTCGAACTGGTTAAATATCAGAAAAATAATAATATTCGGAAAGACACATAATGTTATTGAATGTGTAATAATATTTGAATTCGCAATTCTGACCAGGTATAGATGAAGCGACTGGTGATCTGAAGAAAAGGTATAGATAATTATTCCAACTAAAAATGGAAATACAAGTCCAGATATCAAGCCAGTAAGAACGTTGTCGAATTTCTCGTAAAATTTCATTTTTTAAACCGGACTTTAAGTTTATCAATATACCAATGGGCAGTCATATCGACAGTAACGGGCACTATGGAAACAAAATTGTTAGTAATTGCCCATTCATCCGTATCGATTGCTTCGGGTTCGTGATTCTGGAAAATACCTGTGAGCCAGTAATATGTTTTCCCCATCGGATCTTTCCTTTTTTCAAACTCCTCTCTCCAGTTTCCTTTTGATTGCCGGCATATTTTTATTCCTTTAATCTCGCTTTTTTTTGATGCCGGAATATTAACGTTCAAACATATACCAGCAGGTAACGGTTCTGAAGCAAGCTTTTTCATTACAATCCGGATATATTTTTTACATATTGAGAAATCGGCTGTCGGTGAAAAATTATTCAGAGAGAAACCAACAGAACTTATGCCATAAAGACACCCTTCAATTGCAGCTGCCATAGTCCCTGAATAGAGAACACTGACAGAGGCGTTGGATCCATGGTTTATTCCTGAGACAACCCAGTCGGGAGTTCTTTCAACTAATTGATTAATAGCCAGTTTTACGCTATCAGTCGGAGTCCCGTTGCATGCGTAAATCCTATGTTTTTCATTTTCCCCAAGGAGTTTGACCCGAAGTGGTGTTTTAACTGTCAATGCCTGTGACATTCCCGACATGCTTTCGATAGTCGATATGAGAATAACTTTTCCAAACTCCTCCATCACTTCCAGTAGAGTCTTTAGTCCTCCGGCATACAAACCATCATCGTTAGTTAACAGGATCAGTTTATCGTCTTTTTCAATAATCATTAATTCTAAGTCTGAGCTACAAATCTAACTGTTTAATTGATGATGTGAAACCCCATTGAAATTTTGTTGCTCAAGATCAAATGATTCTGATGTCCAGCCGTCGTTTAGAATTATTCCAGATCAAGTGTTATAATTACATTCTCCTTAACCTTGTCAATCAATTCAGATGGTAAATCCCCAACTTTTTTAATCAATCTTTTGTTGTCAATGGCACGCAGTTGGTCAATCATAATATCGCAGTTTTCCTGCAAATTGGCCATCCCTTTTTTAAGATGAACTCTCAATATTTCTGCCTCCTTCTCAATATTTGTTGTAATCGGGCATATTATCGTCGAAAGGTGTGGAATCATATTTAACAAATCTGTCTGTATCACTAAAACTGGCCTTGTTTTACCAGGCTCCGTCCCTATTCGTGGATTAAAATCTGCAATCCAAATCTCGAATTGTTTAATCAACATAATCAATCCTTTCGAAATCTTTAAGCATAGTTAACGAATCCTTTTTAACCAAAGCAGATTCACTTTTAAGTCTTTTTTCCAGAATTATCCGTCTTTGAAGTCGATTATAATATTCAAGCGCTTCGTTAATGTACCTGTTTCGTGACTTATTTATCCGCGAAAGTAGCTTTTCAGTTTCGATGAAGATTGAATCGTCAATTTTAAGCGATACCGTTTTCATAATATAATAAATGTGTATCGCAAAGATATATTTTTTTAGTATATCTTCAAAGAATATCTATTTTTTGCTACGAGTGTCTGTTTTTGAATACATCGTAAGGAGGCTGAAGTCTGAAGGCAACCTGGACACCATGTCAGCATGGTAGAATATAGCTTTTAAATTTTTATGCTTTCTTTTTATTAACCCGCATTACAATAGCTATAATTGCAATAATTACCGCAACTACAATAAAAATTCCGAATCCCATTCCGGCTTTAAATATTCCGGCAATCGCTTCACATGAACTTAACATTGTAGTCAATAATGGAAGGATTAAAAGAAGTGTTTTTGATGGTTTCATAGCAAATATATTAGTTGAATTAATTTTATGTATTCATAATGAATCTCTTAATTTGCTCACCACAAACCCTCTCTAAACAGAGAGGGTTTAGGTGAGGCAATATTCCTAATTCATGAATAAATCAGGCTAAAGGTATTTAGCCCAAATTTAATGATAAACTTCTACTGCTTTGTTACTTTTCCAATCTTGCTCCAAATAATGGGCATCATCATCATTATGCAACTTAACACCCATCACAATATTTCCTTTCTTAATACCCGACTCATACAATTTAGCACGTTCTTCCGGTATTCCGGATCCTACCAATGCACCAATTACACCACCTGTAATTCCGCCAGCACCTGCTCCCGCTAATCCTGCTGCAATTGGGCCTGCGATTATTATCCCAAGACCAGGTATTACTAAGCTGGTTCCCAAAGCAGCAACTATACCAACAACAGCACCAACAGTACCTCCGATAGCAGAGCCCTTGCCTGCACCTTCTGCAGCTTTTGTGCCTATCTCTGTTTCTTGACCATCTGAAAAATGCTTTTTACGGGCTTCATCGGACATGATCAAATTGATATCATCCTTTGAGTATCCTCTTTCATGCAGTTTTTTGTATGCTCTCTCAGTGCTTTCCCTGTCAGAAAACATACCTGTTAACATGCTATTATCTGATTTTTTGAAATCAGTCCTTTGATCCATTTTATTTTCCATAATTAATTGAGTTTTAGACTTAGTTTAACTATAAAAATATCAATTCAAAGATATGCTGGCTGTAATCCAAAATTATTATATCAAAATAGAAGAATGTTACATGATTTCACATAGAAAAATTTGCTGAATTCTGGTAATTCGACTTGTATTTAACATTTATTCTTGCTTTGTAACCAACCACTTAGGAATATTTCTATTTCAAAATACTCTGCAATTTATAACACCTATCCTGCATTTCGGCCAGAGTACGGGAATACTCTTATTTTGATGGCGGTTGGTTGTTTTTTCTGTATTTTATCGTCCTGAGGAACAAACTTGAGTCGCTATACAATGAATGCGATCGGCAGTTTGCCAAATAACCTTTGGTAAGTGCATAGAATATGACCAGGTGGCCGGATTTTGTGCAACCGGGACTTCATGCTTGATCGCTCCCACCAAGTGAAATCCTATTTATTCTGTGCAGGTGTTTATTTCCTATTTATGAAATCTTCTATCTCATGAATAAAATCCTTCATCTCATCAAACATCTCGACAACTATTTCCCTTTCAAACTCAACATAAGAATCATAGTCCCCTTTTGTCCTTCGATTAAGAGCTTTATTAATAATCTTACCGTATTTTTTATCAATAAGTCCTTCGTGAATAAAGTTCTTATTAAACCATCCTATTAATTGTTTATGCTTTGAAGCCTCAAAGTCAAACTTTAAACCCAACGCAAGAAGTGAGTAAAACATCCCATAATAAATTCGGTTTATCGAAGCTCTCAGTCTATCATTAGTAATCAACAATTGTACATCTTCTATTGTATCTTTAGCCTCAATTAATCTATATTTAATCAATTCAAATTTATCCTTCTCGTCTATACTCATGCGTAAATACCTAAATTTATTGCATTAACAAAAATCGGCTGTTTCCCTCGAATTGATGTTAGTTCTTTTAAAGAAAGCAAATGAGCGTCTAT
>JANYIW010000070.1 GCA_025358645.1 Bacteroidales bacterium | reverse complement strand
CCTCCTGATGCCGGTGCTCACAAGCCTGCCCGAAAATATGGGGGACATAAACATAACCATGGGACATCCCCTGAAACAAACTCTGGTTTATACATTTCTAAAACATTTAATGGACCTTCAGAGGAATTCTACTCTTGTTGACAGCAAAATCTTCTTCAGCTACAAAGATGCAATAAGTGTCATAAAGCACTCTTTACTGTCAGGTCTGTTGGTGTCATCCGATAATGAATTGGTCAGGGAAATAGTAAAAACAAATCTGATAAAGGTTCCTGCTGAGCTGTTTACCAAATCAGATACGCTGGCTATAGTGTTCAGAAAACCGGTAACTCCTGCCGGATTATCGGACTATTTTAAAGATATTCTGTCGCTGATTGTATTAAATGCTGAAAGAACAAACAGTAATAAGATTGATAATCCCGTTCAGGAAAATATCCGTAATGAGTTCATCTACAGGGTAGTGTTATCAATAAACCGGCTTGAAACTATTGTCAACAGTCCTGATATAACTTTTACTACAGATACTTATATTAAGATTCTTGACAGGATGTTAAGAATACAATCTGTTCCATTTTCCGGAGAACCCTTGAGCGGCATTCAAATCATGGGAATACTTGAAACGCGGGCTCTGGACTTTAAAAACCTGATAATTTTATCAGTCAATGAAGGTATCTTGCCAGCTGTTTCAGCAGGGTCATCATTTATTCCATTCAGTTTGCGTGAGGCGTTTGGTATACCATCAGTCAATCATCAGGAGTCTATTTATGCATATCATTTTTACCGGCTTCTTCAGAGAGCCGAAAATGTTACGTTTGTTTATAATTCCAATTCCGAAGGGTTACGGAGCGGTGAGATGAGCAGATTTCTCCTCCAGATGAAGTATAACGAATTATTAAAGCCTGATTTTCTTGACCTGAACTTCGAAATAAAAGCACATCTCACGCCTGGCGATATAATCGGAAGGCGCGAAGAACATTCAAAACAGCTTGCTTTGCTTTTTCTTGATAAGAATAATGGACGGCCACTTTCACCCTCTGCAATCAATATGTGGCTGACCTGCAGGATGAAGTTCTTCTACCGGTATATAAACGGACTTAAAGAACCTGATAATATCACGTCAGATATAGATCCGGCAATGCTTGGAAATATCTTGCATGAAATCATGAAAAATATTTACCAGCCTTACCTGAACACAGTTTTATCAGGTGAATTTCTGAATGGAGTGATAAGAAACAGGCAATTCCTGTTAAAATTAGTCGATGATGCAGTAAATGAGAAGTTAAAGGCTGGAAGAAATGATTCAATAAGCGGAAATGAACTGATCGTAAGAGATGTCCTGATGGCATATCTTATAAGGGTTTTAAATACCGATAAAGAGGTTGCTCCGTTTACCGTATTAAACCTCGAGGACACTTTCAGCTTCAATTTGTCAGTTCATTCGAATGGATCTCAGATTGAGATCATTACGGGAGGCAAAATTGACCGGATTGACATAATTAATGGCATAACGAGAGTTGTAGATTATAAGACCGGTTCTGTTTCCGACTTTATCAATTCGGTAGATGATCTGTTCATTGATGACAGAAAGAAAGACTCTGACGGCTGGCTTCAGACTTTACTTTATTGCGAGGCATATCTAGCTTTAAAACCCGGAACAATTGTAAGACCTTCTGTTTATAAAATTAAAAAAATGAACGTTGGTTTTATAGGAGACAGGCTCAGATTGAAAACAGGAAACAGGAGTGAGACATATATTGACAATTACATGGAGCTGAGAGAAGAATTTGTTGCCGGACTGAAGGGTTTGATCGGTACTATTTTCAGTGTAGGTGAGCCATTTAGAAAAACTGCAGATATCAGGGGTAAATGTTCCTATTGTCCTTACCGCATCTTATGTATGAGGTAAGGATATAACAATCTTTAAATTACACATTTGATGTCCTTTTATTTTTATAAATTGGCTTAACTTTTAAAACAAGGCATAAATGGTTACAGGATATTCAAGTTACCATATTGATGTCAGAAATGTTAAGTTCATTGCTGACGATGGCAGGACTTGCCCAAGAACTGCTATGGTATCTTTCTTTAATGAAGAAGGCGAAGAAATTGATTCCGAATTATTCGGCGCAGTAGATATTAATCAGATCTATACTATTATAAAGGAAGGCAAAGACCTGATCCTTGATAATTTCTATATCCATGAATTTTCCCTTTCATCATACAGACGGATCAATGGTCTTGAAAAGAAAGTATTGATTCCGA
>JANYIW010000033.1 GCA_025358645.1 Bacteroidales bacterium | reverse complement strand
GACTCCCTGTATAAGTATTTCACCTCAATCATTCTTTATCCAGAAGGGAATGACCACTTCAGGGAGCTGGTACCAAAATATAAGAGTTTTCTTGCTCCAGGTCATGAAAACTCGTTTAAGGGTATCACGTATGAAGAGTTCATTAGTACCGGAAGGGAGCTTGCCGGCGATCCAGGCTACCTTGAATGGCTGCAGTACCTGGAAGATAGGTACATTGTGAAAAACTGTAATAGTTCTTTAATGAACATATTAAAATTATTTTAACTACTGTTTACGGTATAGATCTATCTCATAAACAGACCAGTTATAGGTTGTATCGCTGCCTGTCTGTGTAATTTTAACAAACCGTGCATTCTGTGTCGGAAAGTTGATGGTAGTAATTCCCATTTCACCTGATCCGGTCGCGATTGGTATTCCCCAATTTTTACCGTCTGTTGAAACGGATAAGGAATATTTATTCGGATTATCCCATTGTGCCCAGGTACAATCAAGCACAATCTTGTCAAACTTCTGATTTTTCTTCATATCAACCATAAACCATTGATTCGGATATTGGGTTTTTGTCATATCGCGCCATCCGGTCCAATGATCGCCGTCAATAGCATTTGCAGCTGATACATCTACCAGGGTTTTAGCCCCGCTGAATAGGAATGTACTGTCTTTAACTGATGCTGTTGCAGTCCATGTTCTCTTATCAATAACGAAATCAACTGGCTGAGGGACAGGAAGAGGTTTTGGAGATTTTATTGTCAAGTTACCTGTTGCAATAAAATTCCATGTACCGGGTGTTACATTGAGTTTTATATATCCTGCATCTTCACCATTCCATGATACACCAGTTACTCCACCTGTATATGATCCATTCCAGATTGTCATACCATTCACTTTTATTGATTTCAAAGATGAAAATGAGGCTTTTGGTATTCCCACAATGGCTTTTGTCTTTAAGGGTGAAACAATATTCAGAGTATATTCTTCTGCAGTCTTTTTCATGTCAATCTTTATATCACCCTTGACAGTGGGAACAACTACTTTCGTTGAAGTAAGAAAAGCTTCTTTCGGGAAAACATGATAAGTACTCCAGCCTGGCCCCTCTGGAGAAACTCCTGCAATGATCTGGGAGAGTATTATCACCGGAGGATTCCAGCCATGATTTAAAGAAGAAGCGTCGTCATACGCATTCTTCCAGGAAGCCCACCACCGGTCATAATGTTCCCAGAGAGTAGTAAAGCTGGCAGGTATCATTGTTTTATAACGGTTTGCCATTCTTAGCAAAGCATATTCTTCTTTTCCCATTTTGCAGAGAGCCTCGAAAACCCATCTGTCAAAGAATGAGCTTGCATTGGTATATTTCGTAAGAACGTTATTATATATAGAGTCCCATTTTGAACTCTCTGCAAGTCCTGAATTGATTGCCATTGCATTTGCCCTGTCGTCAGGTGTGGTCACCTGGGAGGACTTATAATAACCGTCTTTCCAGTAACTTTTATTAAAGTTGGTCTTTATGCTGTCGAGTTTGAAATTAATAACCAAAGTATCTGCTTCATGTCCTGTAATCTTAGCAATCTTTTTCAATGTCCCCAGGTCAATATACATAAAACAGTTCTCAATTACAGCCGCGTCTTTAATATCTTTCCCCCAGTCGAACCATTGATTCGTTTTACCAAATTTATATGTATTAAAAAGGAAATTTTTTGTTGACGCATAAACTGCGCTGATTGACTTAAGATCACCGGTTTGCAGATAATAATACCAGAGGCCATATTCGCCCAGAAACTCAAGCTGCTGACCGGGATAGAATCCCTTCTGAAGTGGTCGTAACACAAGCTCCTTACATAAAGCATGTGATACAGTATCGAATGCATAAAAACACTGGTTCATCTCAGGTGTTCCATCACCCCAGAAGCCGACTCTCTCCCTGTCGGGACAGTCATAAAACCAGTCCCGCATGCAGATATAAGCCGTTCTTGCTCCTTTTTTCCAGAGAATATTGTAATCGTTATCATTACATTCAAATGATCCTGCAAACTTTGTATCATAACCTGTCTCACGGTATTTCACAGCTTTCACAGTCACTCCGGCAGGAATCGTATAAATTGCTCCTTCTCCGCTTATCCAGTTCTTTGCTTCATAGGTCTGGTCACCCGATTTGGTGGTATATTTCTCTGTTTTTGTAAGATAGAGAACCAATGGATTACTGGAGTTGAGGTTAATAACTTTACCCTCAGTGCCCTCAAGTTGAATCCATGCCTGAAAGTGGCAGTTATAGGGCATCTGACACACAAGCCTCCATGGTGCATTCTCCGAATGTGGCAGGTCCTTTGACAGATAGATATAATCTTTCAATCCATAATCCTTCATAGGCGGATGTGGAAATGTTTTGTTTTTCGGATAAGCTTCCACAGAAGTGCAAATAAGGATAATGAATAAAGTAATTGATGCTATTGTATTCATAATTTTTTATTTTTATTTGAAAGCTAATCTTTATTACAATTAATTAGTGTCTGTCCATAATGTCCCCCATTTTGTTAATAACCGCTATATTTTTTGATGCGCAGGGGGATTTTTCGCAACAAAAACAATCACTCAGTAAGAAATGGCCAAAATTCGGTTAATATCTCAGCCAATTTTGTTAATA
>JANYIW010000020.1 GCA_025358645.1 Bacteroidales bacterium | reverse complement strand
ACTGAAAGTGGTTTCCATGAGGCAGTTAATGATGGCAGAAGGCTACTTAAAGATCGGAAGAAAGCATCATCAAGAGAAGTTGCGGAATATGGTTACCGGGCCATGATAAAGGGAAAAATAGTTGCAATTCATGGGCTGAAGAATGCAATTATGGCAACATCAATAAGATTTATCCCAAGAATTCTGGTTGTGAAAGCCGCAAGAATGATCCAGGAAAAAAAGCATTAACCTGATTTTTAATTAAACATTAAGATCATGCAAACAATATTAGGAGCAAACGGCACAATCGGGTCCTTATTGGCTAAGGAATTAATGAACTACACGGATAAAATAAGACTTGTCAGCCGTAAGCCCAGAAAAGTAAATGAAACAGATGAACTTTTCCCGGCTGACTTATCAAATCCGGCAGTTGTTGACCAAGCGGTTGAAGGGTCTGATGTTGTTTATCTTGTCGTAGGTTTTGATTATAATGTGAAAGTATGGGAAGAGAAGTGGCCACGGCTGATGATAGCTACCATAGAGGCATGTAAAAAACATAATGCCAGACTGGTCTTTTTTGACAATGTTTATATGTATGATATAAATGCTATACTTCACATGACAGAGGAATCACCTAATAATCCAATAAGCAAAAAGGGTGTAGTAAGGAAGCAGATTGCTCAGATGATTATGGATGAAGTGAAGGCTGGAAAACTGATTGCGCTCATTGCCCGATCAGCCGATTTCTATGGTCCTGATAATGATAAGAGTTTTGTAAATGAGATGGTATATAAAAATTTTTTAAAAGGGAGTCGAGCCAATTGGTTTGTTGATCCTGATAAAAAACACTCATTTACTTTTACCCCTGATGCTGCAAAAGCTACTGCCTTGCTTGGAAATACAGATGACGCATATAATACAATCTGGCATCTTCCCACAGATAAAAATACGCTTACCGGCAGGGAATTTATTGAGCTCTTTTCCAAAGAGATGAAAGTTGCAAATAAAATATTTGTTATGCCGTTGTGGCTGATCAGGATTGTTGGAATATTTGTTCCGGTGCTTAAAGAGATGCCGGAGATGATGTATCAGTATGACAGAGACTATTTCTTCGATTCATCAAAATTTGAGAAACGTTTTGAATTCATTCCCACCACATATTCTGAAGGGGTAAAATGTATCGTGGAATTGTCAAAATGATTCCCGTGGGAATACTGTGAATATCCGCCAATTTATAGTACCTTCGTCCGTTTTAATTTCGGAATAATCCCAGCCGTTTCCGGCAGTTTTTATTTCACTCAGTATTTACATATAATATTTTTATGAATTTTGAATCATTGAACATTATTGAACCAATCCTTAAATCATTAAAAGAAGAAGGCTACACGATACCCACACCAATACAGGTACAGGCAATTCCTATTGTTATGCAGGGCACAGATCTTATTGGTTGTGCTCAGACAGGAACAGGAAAAACAGCAGCTTTTGCAGTACCAATTCTTCAGATTTTAAGCAAAAACAAAACATTCGACAGAAAGAAAAAAATCAGGAGTCTTATAGTTACTCCTACAAGGGAACTGGCAATACAGATCGAAGAGAGTTTTAAAGCTTATGGCCGTTATACAGGATTGACATGTACTGTAGTTTTCGGAGGCGTGAATCAACATTCACAAACAAATGCTCTGCGAAATGGGGTGGATATTCTTATTGCAACGCCTGGCAGGTTGCTTGATCTTATGAACCAGGGTTTTATATCATTAAAAGATATTGAGATTTTTGTACTTGATGAGGCCGACAGAATGCTCGATATGGGTTTCATCCACGATGTAAGAAGGTTGATTTCTGCTTTGCCTCAAAAAAGACAATCTTTGTTTTTCTCTGCTACTATGCCTCCTGAAATTGTGAAACTGGCAGGGACAATAGTTTATAAACCTCGCAAAATTGAAGTAACACCATCAGCCTCAACAGTTGATATTGTAAACCAGTATGTTTACTTCATTGACAGGGGAAATAAGAACTTATTGTTGCTCGAGTTACTAAAAGATGAGAAGATAAAGACGGCTTTGGTTTTTACCCGGACAAAGTTTGGCGCAGATAAAGTCGTTAGAATCCTGAAAAAGAAAAATATCACTGCTGAGGCAATTCATGGAAATAAGGCACAAAACGCCCGGCAAAAGGCATTATCAGGTTTTAAGGCACAGACAACACGAGTGCTTGTAGCGACAGATATTGCTGCCCGTGGTATTGATGTGGATGATCTGGAGTATGTGATAAATTTTGAAATTCCAAATATCTCTGAAACTTATGTCCACCGGATTGGCAGGACAGGAAGGGCAGGAGCTAAGGGTACAGCTATTTCATTCTGCGATGCAGAAGAAAAAGAATATCTGAGGGATATAGAAAAACTTATAACTAAAAAGATTCAGGTCGTTGATGATCATCCTTTTCCTCTGATTGACAACAATCCTGTTAAAACTACAAAACAACAACATAATAGCCGTTTAACAAAAAAGTCAGGTTCATCAAAAAACCTTAATCCTGACAAGAGAAACCATAGACGGTAAATAGGCACAACGGCTCAACTGTTCAATGATGCCTTTACACCGTTTATACCTTTATAACTTTTCCACTTGTAAGTTGTTTCCTAATGAATGAATGAATCAGGCCCGATACTACTATTTGACGGTGTTTGCAATCTGTGTAACAAATTGGTAATATTCATTATACGTCGTGATTATAGAGCTAAAATAAGATTTTCACCATTACAATCACCTGCAGGTTCATCTATGCTCCACACCGGAGGCTTATCCGCTGAGAATATTAATTCAATAGTTTTTATTGAGGGAACAAGTTACTTCATGAAATCTGCTGCTGTCCTTCATATTTTCAAGGTTCTCGGCGGAGGATGGAATATTCTATTCGGACTTATAATTATTCCAGAATTCATCCGTGATTTTTTTTATGATCTTATTTCAAAGAACAGGTACAGAATCTTCGGAAGGACCGAAAAGTGCATGATTCCTTCAGCTGAAATTATAGAGCGGTTTTTGCCATAATAAGCAGTTTTATTTCTCTTTGAATGATTGAACTTATGATAGTTCCGTTTGTTTAATTGAAAAACGCAGATATGAAAATTTTTCTATGGATTATTATAGTACTTGCAGGCATTTTTGTCCTGCTTCTGTTGATAGGACTTTTCACAAAGAAAGATTATTCAGCAGGGAGGGAGGTTATTATAAATAAATCTAAGGCACTGGTTTTCGATTACCTGAGATTGTTAAAAAATCAGAATAAATGGAGTGTATGGGGATCGATGGATCCAAATATGAAAACCAGATTCACCGGAACAGACGGAACTGTAGGATTTATTTCAGCGTGGGAAAGCGATATTAAGAATGTTGGTTCCGGCGAACAGGAAATACTAAATATAGTTGAAGGTGAGAGACTGGATTACGAGATCCGATTTCTAAAGCCTTTTAAATCAACAAGCTGGGCTTATATAACAACTTCGGCGATAAATGATAACCAGACAAGGGTTCACTGGGGATTTAACGGGAAAATGAAATACCCGTCTAATCTTACGCTGGTTTTCATGAACATGGAAAAGATGATCGGTAACGATTTTGAAAAAGGGTTGCATAAACTGAAAATAATTCTTGAAAAATAGAATAAAGGCTGTCTCAAAAGGGCAGCCTTTTCTTCTTATCCCATTTCATTCATTACATTTACGTAAATTTAAAGAGTATCTTAAATAGACACATATCATAAATGTATGTCTATTTGTCTTCATCGCGTATCTGAACCCTCCTGATCTTCCCGCTAATTGTTTTTGGTAGTTCGGTTACAAATTCCACCACCCGTGGATATTTATATGGTGCAGTCACCTTTTTAACATGTTCCTGAAGCTCTTTTGCCAATTCTTCACTCGGATGATAATTCTTAGAAAGAATGATTGTTGCCTTTACAATCTGTCCTCTGTCAGCATCTGGTACCGCTGTAATTGCGCATTCAAGAACAGCAGGATGTTCCATCAACGCGCTCTCGACTTCGAAGGGACCAATACGGTATCCCGAGCTTTTAATTACATCGTCAGACCTGCCAACGAACCAGAAGTAACCATCTTCATCGCACCATGCCATATCTCCGGTTCTATATAAACCATTTTTCCAAACACTTGCGGTTAACTGATCATTGCGGTAGTATCCGTTAAACATGCCGACAGGCTTACTGTCTGCAGTATGTATTACTATCTCTCCCTCGTTTCCTGCTTCACACGGATTGCCATCTTCGTCAACAATCTCAATATCATACCCGGGAGTTGGCATTCCCATTGAACCTGGTTTGGGTATCATCCATGGATAAGTTGCTATAGCTACTGTACATTCAGTCTGACCATAGCCTTCCATAAGCTTAATCCCTGTCTGATCGTGGAATTGTTTAAAAACCTCCGGGTTTAACGGTTCTCCGGCAACCACGCAGTATTTAAGATGGCTCAGATCAAATTTTTTGAGATCTTCTTTTATTAGAAACCTGTAAATGGTAGGTGGGGCGCAAAAAGTAGTAACTTTGTATTTTTCAATTACTTCCATAAGATTTTTTGGAACAAACTTGTCGTAATCATACGTCATGACTGCACTGCCGGATAACCATTGACCATACAGTTTACCCCATGCAGATTTTGCCCATCCTGTATCGGCAACAGTAAAATGAAGACCGTTATCCTGAACATTCTGCCAATATTTCGCAGTAAGTATATGCCCCAGCGGGTAAACAAAATCGTGGTTCACCATTTTTGGCATTCCTGTCGTCCCTGATGTAAAGTAAAGAAGCATTATATCACTATTAGAAGTCGCTTCAGCTGCAGAAGGTCTTATGAAGTTTTCCGGACTATTTTCCATCTCTTTGGTAAAATTCAGCCAACCCTGACGTTCCTGTCCAATCATCACTTTAAGTTTAAGGGCAGGTGATTTACTTTCTGATTCCTCAATATGACGAATAACCTCGGGATCGGGTAAACAGACTATCATTTTTATATCAGCCGCATTAATCCTGTAGATAATATCTTTTGTTGAAAGCAGATGGGTTGCAGGGATAGTTATCGCTCCGATTTTATTTAAAGCAATTGTGCAAAACCAGAATTCAAAATGTCTCTTAAGGATAAGCATTACAGGGTCACCCTTATGTATGCCTAGCGATTTAAAGAAATTAGCAGCTTTATCACTGTAATACTTCATTTGTCCGAAGGTAAAGATGGCTTCATTACCCTTATCGTCACACCATACCATAGCGATTTTGTCCGGATTGCTGACAGCTATTTCATCGACAACATCATAAGCAAAGTTGAAATTCTCAGGGATTTTGATTTTGAAATCAGCCTTAAACTCCTTGTAAGATTCAAACTCAATTTTATCCAGATATTTTTTAAGTATCATTTTTCAATTTCTTAAGGTTTTTATAAAACGATTGCCAGAAATCTCACCGGTTCATTATTCAACGCTCTCATGGCATGTTTGTATCCTGAATCAAAATAAATCGAATCTCCCTCATTTAGGATGATTTCATGTCCGTCAATAATGGTCATCATTGTTCCTTTGATGACAAAATTAAATTCCTGTCCGGGGTGAGAATTAAATTCGAGCAATGTGTTTCCTGAACCAGGTTCAACAGTTACCATGAATGGTTCGGCATTTTTATGGATGAAATTATAAGCCAGACTTTCGTACTTATACTGCTTCCTCCGTTCAAGTTTTAATCCTTTTCCCTTTCTGACTACTCCATAGATACGTAGTTTAGGGTTGTCACCTCCAAGCATCACTGACAGTTCAATATTGAATAGTTCGGATATTTTAAAGATAATTCCTACAGGGATATCTGTATTTCCACTCTCAAAGTTAAGATAAAGATCTGTCGATATTCCCAGTTTACCTGCAAGCGTTTCGGCAGAAATTCCGGAGATCTCACGGATCTCTTTGATTCTTTCAGCAATCTGCTTAATCTGTTCCGTCATGGTTGATCCGTTTTTTTTTCAATATTACGAAAATTATCTAAATATTGATTCCTGTTCGATAAGGAGATCCCTCGCTGGCGCTGCTAATGACAAAACGTTTAGGAGTACCATAACGGGATAAGGAGATCCTTCGCTTCGCTCTGGATGACAATGCCCTTGAGGAGCATAGTGGGGGCAGAAGTGGCGATTCGAAGGTGAGTTGCTTACTTAAAAATAGTTTACGCGAATCGCCACTTCTGCCCCCCATAACCACCTAATTACTATGTCATTCCGAGCGAAGCGAGGAATCTCCACTAGTCGATACAGGTCTTTGTAAATAACTTAATATTTGACTCTTGCAAATAATGTCATATTGTTTGGGTTACAAAATTGTATGGGGACTGCTAATGACAACATTTTATATACCACAGATTCTATAAAACTTGAAGAATGTTCTTTGAAGGTCTGGTTTTGATAATATTGATATTAGAGAAGGAGATTCCTCGCTTCGCTTGTCTCCAAAACATAATTATTATAATTTCAACTGATACAGGTTTTTTTTCTTTGAGTTTCAATTGTTACATTTTTGTTAAATTTTAAAAACTCAGGAAACATTTTATATGTCTTGTGTGTTTTAAGTTTATCTGATCTATATTTGCAGAATGAATGAAGAGTTGAAAAACATACTATTGAAAGTTCGTGAGTTGTACATGAAATATGGGATTAAAAGTGTAACCATGGATGACGTTGCAAGGGAATTGGGAATTTCAAAAAAAACTCTTTATCAATATGTGACAGATAAAGATGATCTGGTCGGCAAATTTATAGATAATGAAATTGTCATAAGGCAGGAGGAAATATGTAAATGTTTCCGGATTGGCTTCAATGCTGTAGAAGAATTATTCGAGATATCAATATTCATGAATAAATTAATGCGTGATCAGAATCCGGCAACTGAACACGACCTTAGGAAATACTATCCCAGTCACTATCAAAAAACTGTTAAGGCCCGCCGGGAAGGAATATTCAACTACATTCTAACTAATCTTAAGAAAGGAATAAAAGAAGGGTTGTATCGTAAAGAAATGAACAAAGAAGTTATAGCAAAACTGTACTTGTGGCGGTCAGAAAATGTACATTTTAATGAACTCTTCACGGTTGAAGAGTTTACTTCAATTAAATTATTCGTGGAACTACTGACTTATCATGTTCGTGGGATTGCGACTGAAAAAGGAATAATTGTATTAGCAGATAAAGTAAAAGAATTAGAAAAAGCTTATAATAAATAATTTATATTATGGATCTTATGCGTAAATACCTTTTAATGATTGTTATCCTGGGATCGCTTACGGAAGGATTCGGACAAGATAAAAAAGAATTACTTAAACTTTCAATTTCCGAAGCACAGACATTTGCACTTCAGAATAACCGTGCGATCAGGGCTGCCAGGATAGATATAAGCAGTATGGATAAACAGATTTGGGCAACTGTTGCAACCGGTCTTCCTCAGTTTAATTTTGATGCCAATTATCAGCATCAGTTTGTGATTCCGCAGTTGAGTTTCGGACCTTTTCTCGATATAAATTCTCTACCCGACGGGTTTATTACCAGGTCAGACCTTCAGAGTGCAAATAAGCCTTCTCCTTTAATTTCCCTGGGTGTCAGAAATAATACAGTATTAAATTTTACAGTTTCTCAGCTTATCTTTAACGGTGAGTATCTTGTTGGTCTTCAGGCATCCAAAGTGGTAAAACAGGTAACTGAGAAATCACTGGTAAAGACAGAGGATCAGACAAAGGAAACGGTAGCAACCACATATTATCTTGTCCTGGTTCTTGAAGAAAATGCAAGGGTATTGAGGGAAAGTCTTAAATCTACCGACCAAACCTACAGCGATCTGGTTAAAATGAACCAGGAGGGTTTTAATGAGGAAACAGACGTTGATCAGATGAAAATAGGAAGGTCAAACATACAGACCCTTATTACATCCATCGAAGCACAAAAGGAGCTTTCACTCAAACTTCTTAAATACCAGCTTGGACTGGGATTTGAACAAACTATCATACTTACGGACAGTCTTCCCGGAATTATTAGTCAGGGAACCACCCAATATCTCGCAACTCCCGAGTATAATGTGAAAAATAGTGTTGATTACCTTATGATCACTGATCAGGAAAAAATATCATCCCTGATGTTAAAGCGTCAGCAGTCGAAACTATTACCAACAATCTCCGCCTTTTACCGGCATCAGGAGCAGACCAATCTGCCTGCATTTAATTTTGCCGTTAAAGACGTTGCAGGGGTGACGTTGACTCTGCCAATTGTTACAAGTGGTCTGCGTCTAGCCACAATTGGACAGGCAAAATTTGATCTAATGAAAGCCCGTCTGAATAAAGAGAATGTTGAACAGGGTCTGGTGATGGAGTTTGAAACAGCTAAAATCAGTTACCAGACTGCTTATAGCAATTACACAACAAATAAGGAAAGCATGGACCTTAGCAGAAAAGTCTATGACAAAAGTGTTATTAAGTATAAAGAAGGTGTTTCCACAAGTTTCGAGCTAACACAAAACCAGGCTCAGTACTTAACAACTGAATCGAACTACTATAACTCAGTTCTTTCACTGTTGAATGCCAAAGCAAAGCTCGATCGTCTTTTAAGCAGCAGTAAATAAAAAAGAATTTAAAAATCCGAAAAATAAAACAAATCACATCAGATATGAAAACCATTAAATTAAGTATTTCAGTAACGATAGTTGTATTTCTTATGTTTTCGTGCACTGGCAACAAGCAGGCACAACTCTCAAAATTAAGACAACAGCAGATTGATATAACTGATAAAATCAAAAATCTGGAAGCTGCCCTGAGTTTAGAAAAAAAGGATTCTCTTAATCCCGAAAAATTCAAATTTGTTGGTCTGAAAGATGTTTCAGGCAGCACATTTGACCACTTCATCAGAGTACAGGGTAAACTTGATGGCGATCAGAATGCAGCTGTATTTGCCGAAGCTCCGGGTACGGTTTCTTCGAAATTTGCTGATGTAGGGCAGAAGGTTGTTAAGGGTCAGGTTTTAGCACAGATTGATGATCAGCAATACCGCAGCCAGATGCAGGGTCTGGAAACCCAATACAAATTTTCTTCCGATATGTACGATAAGCAGAAACGTCTCTGGGATCAGAAAATTGGAAGCGAAGTTCAATACCTTCAGTCAAAAACAAATAAAGAATCGCTTGAAAAACAGATTTCATCTTTAAAGCAACAAGTAGATAAATTCAAAATAAAATCGCCCATTGACGGTACTATTGAAGAATGTAATATAAAAGTTGGAGGAGTGGTCTCTCCTGATCCTCGTCTGGCAGCCTACAGGGTCGTTGCATTTAAAAACCTGAAAGTGAGCGCTGAAGTATCGGAAGCCTATTCAGCCAAAGTTAACGTGGGAGACAGACTCGTTGTGTTATTTCCCGATGTTAATAAACAATTTGAAGCAAAAGTAGATTTTGTAAGCAAGTACATCAATCCGGTAAACAGAACCTTTATAATTGAAACAAAACTTTTGGATGGAATTAATGATTTGAAAGCTAATATGATAGCAATTATTCAGATAAACGACTATCATGCCGATAAAGCAATACAAATTCCAATGAATATGATCCAGACTGATCAGGCTGGCAGTTATGTTTATGTTGTCCGTTCAAAGGACAAATTCAATGCGGCATACAAACAACCTGTAGTTCTGGGGAGCAGTTATAATGGTGTTGCAGAAGTCCTTCATGGTTTATCTGCGGGTGATAAAGTCATATCAGTTGGTTACCAGGAACTGGTGGATGGTGAATATGTGAGATTTTAATTATTATTCTGACATTAAATTTATTAGAGAATAAAAAAATATTTTCATGGAAAAAAAGTATAAAGAATTTTTTGCTACCAGCTGGGCCATTGACAATAAGATCAGTGTTTATGTTCTGGTATTTATAATATCGGTATTTGGTATAATTAACTATTTCAGTATCCCTAAAGAGCAGATCCCGGAGATTGTGATTCCAATGATAAATATTAACACAATTTATCCGGGTACTTCTCCAACTGATATGGAGAACCTTATAACAAGACCATTGGAAAAGAATCTTAAATCTATCAGTGGTGTTAAAAAGATAACATCCCGATCTGTACAGGATTTTTCTGCAATTATCGTTGAGTTTAATACCGGAATTGAGATTAAAGACGCAAAACAGAGAGTTAAAGATGCTGTTGATAAGACTAAAAAAGATTTACCCACTGATCCTTCTTTTATAGAACCATCTGTGATGGAGATCGATCTTTCAGAGATACCTATTCAATATATCAATCTATCGGGGGATATACCATTAGATCGTCTGAAGAAATATGCTGATGATATGCAGGACAGGATTGAAAGTCTTAAAGAGATTACCCGTGTTGAAATAGGAGGAGCTCTGACAAGGGAGATTCAGATTGACATTGATATGTATAAGATGAAAGCTGCCAGTCTTACATTCAGAGATGTAGAACAGGCAGTGAGCCTTAATAATATGACCGTTTCGGGTGGTAATATCGATCTGCAACAGATGAGTAGAGCAATCAGGGTTGTTGGTGAAGTAACAAATATTGATGAAATAAAGAATATAGTTATAAATACCTCAAGCGGAGCGCTGATAAAACTAAGAGATATTGCTAACATACGTGATGGTTTTCATCAACCTGAAAATTACGCCCGCTACGATGGGAAAAATGTTGTTACACTAAACGTGATAAAGAAGAGTGGTCAGAATCTGCTTGATGCTTCTGATAAAATAGCGGCAATCATTACAGACATGCAAAAGACCAAGTTGCCGTCAAACCTGATTATTCAGGTTACAGGTGACCAGTCGCGTAACACTCGTAATACGGTGACTGAGCTTAATAATACTATAATACTCGGTTTTATTTTTGTTACAATCGTACTGATGTTCTTTATGGGTTTGGTAAATGCTCTTTTTGTAGCCTTATCGGTTCCTTTATCAATGGCTATTGCATTCATTGTTCTCCCCTGGATAGGGTTTACAATGAACATGCTTGTAATGTTTGCTTTCATTTTTGCCCTCGGTATTGTAGTTGACGATGCTATAGTGGTGATTGAGAACACACATCGTATTCACAAGAAGACTAAACTGGACATTACCTCATCAGCAAAGTTTGCCGCGGGAGAAGTTTTTGTACCTATACTTTCGGGTACACTTACAACACTGGCGCCGTTCTTCCCTCTTGCATTCTGGCCAGGTGTAGTTGGGGAATTTATGGTATTTATCCCTATAACGCTCATTATCACGCTTTTTGCTTCTCTTGTTGTTGCCTATATCTTTAACCCCGTGTTCGCGGTCGATTTCATGAAACTTGATGATGAAGATGCACCTGTTAACAAGCGCAATGTGTTCAAAACTACTGCAGTGATAGCATTGATATCAATACCATTTTATCTATTTGGGGCAAGAGGAATTGGAAATTTTACAATGTTCATTGCAATTTCCTTCCTGGGTCATGAATTATTCGGTTATAAAGTGTTCAGAAGATTTCAGGACCGCGTTCTTCCGGCGCTGATGAGGAGATATGAGAATACCCTTATATGGGTATTGAAAGGGAGGAGACCTGGATATATTCTTGGTGGTATGATTGCCCTCTTTATATTAACAATGGTTTTAAATAATATTGTTAAGCCTAAAGTGGTTTTTTTCCCCGATAATGAACCTAATACTATTAACACATTTATTAAAATGCCTGTAGGCACCCAGATAGATGTAACAGATTCTGTTGCCCGTATTGCAGAACATCGGATTATGGGTGTTATCGGTGAAAATAATCCCATTGTGGAATCTGTGGTTACGAATGTTGCATTGCTTGCCTCTGATAATAGCTTTGATAATTCAAGCAAATCATCTAATCTGGCTAAGATTGCTATTAATTTTGTTGAATTTAAGTACAGAAAAGGTAAAAACACAGGCTCTTATATGAATATTATGCGTGATGCTTTGAAGGATATCGCCGGAGCTGAAATCGTTGTTGATAAAATAAAAGGTGGACCACCTACTGGTAAACCAATTAATATAGAAATAGCAGGGGAAGACTTAATGAAGCTTGCTTCAACATCTGATCGTTTTAAACGATTCGTTGACTCTTTACAGATAGGTGGTATAGAAGAGTTAAAATCTGACTTTGCTACAACCAAACCTGAGATTATTATTACTCTTGACCGCGAACGTGCCAATTCCGAAGGAATTACTGCTGCTTCTGTTGGCGATGCAATCCGTACAGGTCAGTTGGGAAAAGAGGTCTCCAAATTCCGTGAAGGAGAAGACCAGTACTCAATAATGCTTCGTTTTGAAGAAAATCAACGTAAAGATATAGAGCAATTGCTCAATCTTACAATTACTTACAGGGATATGAACTCAGGGCTTTTGCGTCAGATCCCTCTTTCAGTTGTTGCACATCTTGATTATGTGAACAGTTACGGGCAGATCAACCGTCTTAATCTGAAACGCGTTATTACCATTTCATCAAACGTTCTTGACGGGTTCAATGCAAACCTGATTAATGCTCAGCTTCGTAAAGTGATTCCTCAGTTTACAAAGTCTTCGGATATTGATATACGCATTACCGGTGAACAGGAGGATCAGGCAGAATCAATGGTATTTCTGTCAAAAGCAATGGTTCTTTGTTTGTTCCTTATCATGTTTATACTGATTACTCAATTTAACTCGATGTCTAAAGCTCTGATAATAATATCTGAAGTCGTATTCAGCCTTATTGGAGTGCTATTAGGTTATATGATCTTTGGTATGACTATTTCAATCATAATGACAGGTATGGGAGTTGTGGCGCTGGCAGGCATAGTTGTCAGGAACGGAATATTGCTGGTGGAATTTACCGATAAACTAAAAGAGCAGGGAGTTAAAACCCGCAAAGCTATCATCCAGGCAGGTTTGACTCGTATTACACCAGTGGTTCTTACTGCAACTGCAACAATACTTGGATTGATTCCGTTAGCGATCGGGATGAACATAAATTTTGCGACATTGCTAACAGATTTTAATCCGCATCTGCATTTTGGCGGAGATAGTGTAATGTTCTTTGGACCGTTATCATGGACCATCATATTCGGGTTAAGCTTTGCTACCTTCTTAACACTGCTGTTGATTCCTGTTATGTATTCATTTATTTATACACGTAATCTGCGGAGACAGCGTCGGAAACTGCGTAAATTGAGACAGAGTAATAAAATTTAAACGCCGTACATTTAGGTTGAAAAAAGGAGTTGTCTACTGAGGACAACTTCTTTTTTTAATGTCAAAAACCTTACGTTTTTTTTATCTCTCTGTACTTTCTTTTTCCATCATTTCCTTCATGCTCATTCCGGCATAATTCTTAATATAGTACCCTTCGGTACTTTTATTGAAATTGCTTTTCTCAATGCTGATGACTTTCATTCCCGTTCCGCTTTTCCCTCCCTTTTCTGAAAAATCCATCTCTATCATCAGGTAGTTTTTCTGCGTTAAACCCATACCAAGCATATTATTGGGGTGATTTTGGTTCATTCTGGATTGCGCTCCACCTCCCGCCATGCCTCCCATTCCCAGGGTGAACATCATTTCCGGATTAAAATCTACTTTGGCGTACCAGACACTCATAGTTCCTTCATGCATTTTGCCGTTCTCCTCCTTTTTGATTTCCTTTGAATATTCTTCAGCCGTATACCCAAAAGCCTGTTTTGTTTTCCCCGTCTTAACAAAATTATCCAGTTTGTTTGTTTTCTTCTTTTCAGCATCAGTCTGATCTTTTTTTGGCATTGCTTTGGCAAGCGCTGTTATGGTCTCTGCACTGCCTTTCATCATACTGTGCATATCCATAACTTTCAAAACCTTACGATGTTGGTTTGGATTTTTGGGCACAGGTTCTTCGCCGAACGTGATCATCAGACCATCCTTAGTTGAGACCATAAAATTCATATCCTTGTTTTTTTCACTGTCAGGAGTCTCAATGCTCATATAATCACCATTTTTAGTGAAATAATAACTCATCGTTTCAGGAGCTTTTTTCTCTTCACGATTTATTTCATATACCACCTTATAATCAAAGTGGTAGGCACCCGGAACTTTATATTCAGCAGACTTGCCTGTTTCCTGTGCACTTGTTCTTAAAGCGTTTAGTGCAACCAGAATTATCAGATGTAATAACTTTTTCATTGCAGTAATTTATTGGTTTATATTTGTATAATTTGTATTTCAAATTGAGTGTGGTCTATTTTTCTATGGGAACAAAATTGACAGGAACTGAATTTATAATCTGAGATTCTCCGCCGTCTTTATATACAGCTTTGATTGAATACTGATAGGAGCCTT
>JANYIW010000404.1 GCA_025358645.1 Bacteroidales bacterium | reverse complement strand
GTTTTCTTTTCAGGATTAAATTCAATTGTTACCGGGTTTCCGCCTTTCGTTGTGCCTGCGACAGGGCCGGTTTGATCAGAGAATTCAAACAGTGTAACCGGTTTACCTATCATTGACTTTGATGGTATAATCTGATAAGAGAACGTAAATGAATTATTGAGAGTTTTGCCGGTAAAAAGTTCAGTATATTCCTTTTCAAGCCGGTTAATTTCATTTATGGCAGCATCGCTTTGCGGAAAAACAGTTGCCTCGCCGGTAAGAATAAGGTGCTTCCCGTCTCTCAACTCCATCAACCTCTTCGCTGCTTTTTCAGCCAGCTGATCTATTGTAAGTTTCCTTTTCTTTTCAACTATATAAGGTACCCTGGCAAAGGTTGAATCAACATTCATTCTTTTATATGCTGTATCCCGCTGCAGCTGAAAGTATTCATCTGATCCCAGATCAAAGGAATGATATTGGATGTTGCCGGCGTCGTTCATGTCAGACTGCTTTTCAGTACTGCGGTATATTGCCGGATTAAGATCAAGAATGAGTCCCTCCTTCCTTAGTGCCAGAACGTTTGTCTGGAACAGGGAAGTGCTTGAAATTGCATAAAACTGATCAGGATCCAGCTCATCATGCGTCTTTACTGTAACGCTTTTAATTGACCACGATTCACTCTCCGTGCGAATTATATCGGTTAATCCAAGCAAATCACCTGCGTATTGTGCATAGGGACCCGGTTTATCAATAGTTCTTTCCATATCAACCACCACAGTAAAGACTGTCCGTGGAAGACCGTATACTATACTTCCATCCCTAAGGGCTGCAGAATCGGAAAGCGGTAATATGACACTGTTTGAATTTGCCATCTGTTTTCCTGAATAACAGGAAAAAGCAATAAATATCATGAACAGAAGAACGGATAATCTGATTGTAGTTTTCATATAAATAAATATTTGTTCAGTTTTTAATCATTTTGTCTGGTAGTTGTTCCAGGGTGCAGGGTGCAGGGTGCATAGTGTACTAATCGAATGTTTGTTTGTTCATCACTCATCACTCATCACTCAATACTCATTACTCATTACTAATTACTATTCTTCCCTCAACCTGTTAAACGCTTTTGACACATTATTAATTATGTCAGTGGCAATTATTGATTCATAAGATGACTCTTCAACCGCTATGTCACCTGCTAGTCCATGAAGGTAAACTCCCAGAATTGCAGCTTCTTCAGGTTTGTAACCCTGAGAGAGCAAAGATAATATAATTCCAGTCAGTGTGTCACCGCTGCCTGCTTTAGCCATGCCAGGATTGCCTGTGCTGTTAAAAAAAACTCTCCCGTCAGATGTTGCAACAGAAGTATGAGCGCCTTTCAGAATTATGACACATCTGTGCTCCTTTGCAAACTCAATCTGTCTCATTAACCTGAGCCAGCTATTGGCAGATTTTCCGGCCAGTCTCTCAAATTCCTTCGGGTGAGGTGTCAGTATTGTTCCTTCCGGAATAATGGTGAGCCAGGTTGGGTTTAAGGACAGAATATTCAAACCATCAGCATCGATTACCATTGGTTTTTTGCATTGCTTAAGAAGCTTATAGATAGCTCTTTGTGTTTCAGGATCTGTTCCGATTCCTGGTCCTGCTCCCACAGCACTGAAAGAATCAGTGTTTGCGACCCCGGTGATATGTATTTCATTCTGATCAGGAATTACCATTGCTTCAGGTATTGCAGTCTGCAAAGGATCAACTCCGCATAATGGAGCCTGACAGGTAATAAGTCCGATACCGGTTCTGAGAGCTGCTTTTGCACCGAGGATAGCGGCTCCCATTTTTCCATAGGATCCGGAAACCAACAATCCATGTCCGAAAATTCCTTTGTGATCAAATTTGTTTCTTTTCCTGAGCAACTCCGCGACATCCTTTTTTTCTAAAAAAACATATGGTGACACAGTGTTTCTTATTGCATTCGGACTGAGACCGATCGGAAGAATGATCCATTCTCCCAGCCTGACTGCATTTTCAGCGAACATAAAAGATAGTTTCGGGAATTGGAAACTCAGTGTGAAGTCGGCTGATACTACTTTATCATAATCGTTGCCGGAGTTATCTTCTCCAAACATTCCAGAAGGAATATCAACCGAAATTACGGTTGCTCCGGATTGATTAATAAATCTTATGACATCCCCTGCGAGCCCTTCTGCAGGACGCGTTATTCCTGTCCCGAATATGGCATCGATAATTACGTCATTGCCTGAAATAACAGGAATCTGGTCTGTGCCTGAAATATATTTTATCTCAACATTTGTCTCTGTTTTAAGACGATTCAGGTTTGTTTTCCAGTCCTCGGTAGTTTTCTCAGTAAATTCCACATAACACACTACCGGCTCATATCTGTTGGAATTCAGCAAACGGGCAAGGGCCAGGCCATCACCCCCATTATTACCGGGTCCGGCAAAAATGAAAATCCGTTTAGATCTGTCAAATTTCTGAAGATACCATATCAGAATCTGACCAGCAGCCCTCTCCATTAAATCTATTGAACCCACCGGCTCTTCGTTTATGGTATACTCATCAATCTGTTTTATCTGATCACTTCCAAAGAGTTTCATCCTTAAAATATTTTAGATCACAAATTTACACTCTTCGTGCATGAATAAAAAGTATGAAATCAATTTAGAGTGAAAAAGAGCCTTAATAACTTCTTTTTACTTTCAAAAAGATTGATATATTTGTTTTACGGCCCACGACACAGGTTGCACGGCGCAAGGAAGATTAATTGTCATATCCAAAAGTTCCTCTTATTTGAATCACAGTGTCGTGTGACATGTATCGTGTGTCGTTGAAATATTTATAATATTTATATAAAATAACTGGCAACATGCTAA
The DNA here is from genome assembly GCA_025358645.1 of Bacteroidales bacterium. Taxonomy (GTDB): domain Bacteria; phylum Bacteroidota; class Bacteroidia; order Bacteroidales; family VadinHA17; genus LD21. The sequence continues at coordinate 76 of JANYIW010000404.1, read as the reverse complement.
AGAATCATCCTAAGGGACTACTGGTAGCCTTCTTTTCCAATATGGGAGAGAGATTTGGCTTTTATACAATGATGGC
>JANYIW010000032.1 GCA_025358645.1 Bacteroidales bacterium | reverse complement strand
TCTGTGTTGTAATCTCAACCTTTGTGATCTCAAGTGTCTCATGACTCCTAAGTCCAAAATTAGGCTGATTGTAAGTTTGCGACAATACATTTATTGTACAAACTGCAAAAAAGAGCCAAACTGAAAAAGTTATCTTAATGTTCATATTACTCTTAATTAGAACCTGCAATTTAAATATTTTTGAGTATCAGGGGTCAGTTGAAATAAAATTTATGTGCTTAAATATTAATATTATGCAATTAATAAAATTGTGAATCAGAAAGTTAACTAAATTGTAACAATTAAGTAACAAATACCTGATATCTATATCATTAATGAAGCTAACTTTGCATCGGATACAATTATTAAATATTTCCAACGCTTTAGTTACCGGAATAATTAATTAGTTTACAGGGATGAAAACAAAAAGGGAAGAATCAATACTCGATATCATTGCCACCTTCGAAGCGATGGCTGACACAATACTGGCACAACTTAAGCTTCTTGAAAGATATATGGATGAACATAGAGAGGAAGAACGTGTCCTTATCAGATCTGAAATAAAAATAAATGAAGATCAGATCGATAAATATGAAATTCTTATAAGTGAAAAGTTTATTAATTCCATTATTCTCTATCAACCCGTAGCATCTGATATCCGTAAAGTAGTTGCAATATCAAGGATGTCAATTAACCTGGAGAGAATTGGAGATCGTGTGATCAATATTCTTAATTCAATTGACAATATAAAAGGTTCAGTGGAGTACAAAGCCATGGTTGAGGTGCTCAACGTAATGCTTTTGTCAGGGATTTCCATGGTTGAAAAATCTTTACTTTCCTTTATTAACAGTGATAATGAATACGCGGTCTGGACAATAAAAAATGATGAAGTAGTTGACGACATGAACAGTAAACTGCTGATAAACAGTATTTCTAAAGCAAAAGTCAGTGATAAAACGAAGGAAATGTTACTCAGTTATATCGATCTGAAAAACATTATCACAAATCTTGAAAGAATTGCAGACCACGCTACAAATATTGCAGAAGCCTCAATATATTCTATTCAGGGAACAGATATAAGACATTCAGGACTGGATTCAACCCTGACAGCTAACGATGAAAGCAAATAAATTATAAAAAATATGGAACTGAAAGGAAAACGGATTCTTATTGTAGATGATGAAGAGGATCTTTGCGAAATCCTTCAGTATAATCTCAGTAGTGAAGGTTATCAGACTGAAATTGCTCATTCCGCGGAAGAGGCTCTGAAGAGGTCTCCAGGTAATTTTGATCTTGTGCTTCTTGATGTTATGATGGGCCCTATATCGGGTTTTAAGTTTGCTGACAAACTAAGAAAAGAATTGAAAATTGATGTTCCTGTAATCTTTCTAACTGCAAAGGATACAGAGAATGATATTCTTACAGGATTCAGTCTGGGCGCCGATGACTACATATCCAAACCATTCTCTGTTAATGAACTGACAGCAAGGGTAAAAGCTGTATTAAAAAGATCCTATACTGACAAGGTTAATAGTAAAGCTATAATACAATACAATGGGATTGCTCTGGATACTGTACGTAAGAGACTGATTATAAATGATGAACGTGTTGAACTTACAAAAAAGGAATATGAAATCCTTCGAACCCTGCTTGAAAACCAGGGTATAGTCTTTTCCAGAGAAGATCTTCTTATGAGAATATGGGGACAGGATGTTATTGTAACTGAACGCACTGTTGATGTAAATATTACAAGACTCAGAACCAAGCTGGGGCAATTTGGCTCATCGTTAAAGAACAAGACAGGCTATGGCTATTTTTTTGAATTTTAATGAACTAATATTTTAATAATGATACTAAGAAATAAGTATAGAAATAATCTGTTCATATATTACTCATCAATATTTGTATTATTCACACTTTTAATCTTAGGGTATTTATATACAAGAGAAAAAGAGTTCAGGATCTCAACCCTTAATGATGAGCTTGATAATATTACGAGGGTTATAGATAATTATATAAAATCAAATTCAATAAATGAAAACGGAAGTTGGATCCTTACTGATTCAATCGTCAGATTGTTACCACAGGAGAATCTGCGAGTTACTATAGTCAGCCCTACAGGGGAGGTTTTGTATGATAGTTCTGTTCATAACTGGAAGACTATGGAGAATCATAAGACCCGGCCAGAAATAAGCGAATCTCTCTATTCCGACTTTGGTAAATCAATCCGGAAATCGGAGACAACCGGTGAAGAATATTATTATTATGCAAAATATTATAGCAGGTATTATATAAGGGCTGCAGTAGTATATGATATAAAAGTCATCAATTTCCTTGATGCAAAAAAATACTTTCTCATTATTATAACACTCTCCTTCATTGCAATTTGGTTTGTGTTGCTTGCAGTTACAAATAAATTCGGCAAGTCAATAACCCGTCTTAAAGAGTTCGCAGTCAGTGTGTCAAATAATGAGACATTCGATTTCGACTCAAAATTTCCGAAGAATGAACTCGGTGTTATAGGTGAAGAAATTATTTCGATCTATAACAAAATGCTTAAAACACAAAATGACCTTGCAAATGAAAAGGAGAAACTCTTCAGCCACCTAAATGCACTTAATGAAGGAATTGCCTTTTTTTCACAAGACAAAACAAAAATTCTCGCAAATAATCACTTTATCCAGTATATGAATCTGATCTCAGGAGAGCTTACAATATCTTCGTCCAATTTCTTTAAAATTCGGGAGTTTATTCCTGTACTCGAGTTCATTGAAAAACAATCTGGTGTTGAAAGAAAAGCATCTGATCTGCCAAAAATGGAATATCAGATTTCCAATAATGGCAGGTACTTCAAAGTACAATGCGTTGTATTTCATGATGATAGTTTCGAGGTTATACTTAGTGACATTACAGTATCAGAGAAAGGTCGTCTGATTAAGCAGGAGATGACATCAAATATTGCGCACGAGTTAAAGACTCCCATCTCTTCTATAAAAGGTTATATTGAAACGCTTATAAATGAACTGGCGATGGGTCCTGAAAAACAAAAATATTTTCTTGAAAAGGCTCTTGCCCAGAGCGACAGACTCACCGGACTAATAAATGATATTGTTGTTATAAATAAGATAGAGGAGGCTGGCAACACCTTCTTAAAAGAGAAAATAAAAGTTTTGGATATTATAAATGAAGTACGGGATAATTTTAAATCTGCAATTGACGGAAAAGGGATGAAAGTTGAAGCTGAAGTCGATGACAATATTTATATTACTTGTAACAGGTCGCTTATCACATCAGTTTTCCAGAATCTGCTTGAAAACTCTGTCAATTATGCTGGTACCAATACTAATGTTACGGTTAAGCTTTATAATCAGGATGATAAATTTTACCATTTTTCATTTTCTGATAATGGAGTGGGAATTCCTGAGGAGCACCTTGGGCGTGTATTCGAACGCTTTTATCGGGTAGATTCCGGCAGATCAAGGAAGAGCGGCGGTACGGGACTTGGTCTGGCAATTGTCAAGAATGCAATACTTTTACATAAGGGTGACGTTCAGGTAAGACACAAAATTGGCGGAGGAATTGAATTTCTCTTCTCGCTCCCAAAATAGAGCCCGGTTGAGGACTCATCCAAAACGTCCTGAAATATAATCTTCTGTTTGCTTTTTTGCCGGATTGGAAAAGATAATCTCGGTCTTGTTCATCTCAACAAGATCTCCCATATAAAAAAGTGCGGTCAGATCACTTGTCCGTGCTGCCTGTTGCATGTTATGAGTAACAATTATTATAGTATAATCCTGTTTCAACTCATGGATCAATTCCTCAATTTTTGCTGTGGAAATCGGATCAAGGGCGCTCGCAGGTTCATCCATTAGTATTATATCGGGATTGACAGCAAGCGACCTGGCAATACAGATACGCTGCTGTTGTCCGCCGGAAAGGCTTAAAGCTGAGTTGAATAACCTGTCTTTCACCTCATCCCATATTGCGGCCTGCTTCAACGAACGTTCAACTATTTCATCGAGCACACTTTTCTGACTGATACCGTTAATTCTTGGGCCGAAAGCAATATTTTCATAAACAGATTTTGCAAAAGGATTTGATTTCTGGAAGATCATCCCCACTTTCTTTCGCAGATTAACAACGTCAATATTCTTATCATAAATATTAATATTATCAATATAAACTTCCCCTTCAATTGTAACATTGTCAATAAGGTCGTTCATACGATTAAGAGTTCTGAGGAAAGTAGATTTACCGCATCCCGATGGCCCGATAAAGGCAGTAACCATCTTTTCCGGGATATCCATTGTAATATTTTTTAATGCAAGATTGGTTCCGTACCGGAGTGACAAATCTTTAACTTTTACTTTAATATTGTTCATGAAAAAGTGATTATTTGGCTTTTTTCCTTATTCTGTATCTTAATGTAACTGCGACTGCATTCAGAGAAAAAGTGAGAAGTAAAAGTACCAGAGTGGTTGCAAACTGAATAGGTTGAGTAGCATCAACATTGGATGACTGAGTCGACATAATATAAATATGATATCCGAGTGACATAAATTGATCACTCAATGAATGAGGCAGATTTGAAAGGAAGTAGGCAGCCCCTGTAAACAAGATAGGTGCAACTTCTCCGGCACCGCGACTTACAGCCAGAATCGTACCTGTGAGTATACCGGAAACCGAACCCGGCAAAACTACTTTTCTGATAGTTTGCCATTTAGTGGCTCCCAGAGCCAGACTGGCTTCACGCATCTCTCTGGGTATTGTCCTTATTGCCTCCTCAACAGATACAATGACAACGGGTAAAGTCAACAGCGCCATCGTTAAACTTGCCCACAGAATATTCGGCTGTCCCCATCTAAGCTCTCCTCCATTTAGCAGACCATCCATATTCTTTCCTATAAAACCAATAAAAAATCCAAGTCCGAAGAGCCCGAATATTATTGAAGGTACTACCGCGAGCGTTTTTACAGCAAACCGGATAATTTTGGCAATAACAGATTTTTCGCTTGCATATTCCGCAAGATAAATAGCTGTAATGACACCAAAAGGAACCGCAGCAATTGCCATAATTATTGTCATTACTGCCGTTCCTACAATCGCGGGGAAAATGCCTCCTTTGGTCATGCCATCCTTAGGAAACTCAGATAAGAAAGTCCAGTTAAGATTTGGCCATCCGCCAACTATAGTAATTGCCAGAATTGAAACAATAATGAATATTATCAGTAAAACCGATATTCCAGTTAAGCCTTCAAAAATCGTATCTTTTACATTTCTGTTCATTTCAACTTTTCAACTTTTCAACTTTTTTATACCCCATCCCCCTTCTTCGACAGGCTCAGAATGGGGTTTTAGCAGGTTATTTTTTTGATTGATATCGTCTTATAACCAGATTCTTAAAATAAAATTCCGCCACCGCATTAAGTGCAAATGTGAAGATAAAAAGTAATGAACCTATCAGAAACAATACATTGTAATGTGTATCGCCGAAAACAACCTCTGCCATCTCTGCACCGATTGTAGCTGACAGAGTCCTGACGGAGTCAAAAGGATTCATTGAGATCATAGCTGCATTTCCTGTTGCCATAAGCGCTATCATTGTCTCTCCGAAAATTCTTCCCAACCCCAGCACTACTGCAGCAAATATTCCGGGTACTGCTGCTGGTAAGACCACATAAAATGCTGTTTGTCTTCTGCTTGCCCCTAACCCAAGACTTGCTTCTATAAATGTCTTTGGTACGGCAGTCAGTGCATCTTCTGTAAGGGTATAAATAATAGGAATAGCAGCAAGTCCCATGGCAATTCCCCCAACAAATGCATTTAACCGGCTGGCATAACCAAATATATTCTGAAATACAGTAGCCATTACCATCAAAGCAAAGAAACCGATTACGACAGAGGGAAAACCGGCCAGTAATTCAATTACCGGCTTTATAATTTCCCTTACTCTGGGTTTTGCAAACATAGCAGTATAGATCGCTGCCATAATGGAAATCGGGGCAGCAAATAATAAAGCAATAAGCGTTACTTTCAAGGTACCAAGAAATAATGGCCACAATCCAAAACGAGGTTTGTCAGAAACAGGCATCCATGTATTTGAAAGAAGTGTTGCTGAGGGTTTCTCATCGGTGGCATTGATTATATTTGAGTTATTAACCTGATTATCAGCCTTTTTAACGGTTGAATTTTCTGTTCCCGAACCGCCATAACTTTCCTGTACCAGAGTCACAGTTGAGGCTGAGGTCTTTTTATCCATTTTGAAAATAGGAAAAGCCTCTCTGAAAACAAAAATAAAGATCAATATTACCACTGCAATCGAAAGAAAAGCTACAGCTTTAATTACTTTTTCAGCAAACCAATCCGAAAAGCGGAATTTCTTTTTGTTGAAAGTTACTATATCCTTTCCTGTGTTTTTGTTCTTATTATTTATGCGGGAAAAATCCATAAGCCTACACTTTACTTTGTTTTATAAAATGCCAAACTTGTCAGCGTTTTTCTGACAGGTTTGACTAACAGTCTAAAACGAACACTCTTCCGGAATGACTATTTTACCGGGAAATATCCTACTTCTGTAACTACCAGTTGTCCTTCCGCACTTAGTATCCAATCGATATATTTTTTTGTTTCGCCTGTTGGTCTGTTTCTTAAATACATATAAAGGAAGCGGGTTATAGGATATGCACCCTTTCCAATGGATTCTTTTGTAGGAAGATATGCAGTACTATTAGCGTCTTTTTTTACTTTGGCATTTTTTACACCCACTGCATAAGCTGCACCGCCATAGCCAATTCCGTTAACATCTTTTTTGACTGCATTTACAACAGCAGCGGTTCCCGGCAACGATTGAGTATTTGCAGCGTAATCAGCTTTCACAACTTCATCATGGAAATATGTATAAGTTCCGGAACTATTTTCACGGCCGTAAAGCCTGATCTCGGCATCATTGCCACCAACCTCTTTCCAATTTCTGATTTTACCGGCATAAATACCACTTAATTGTATAAGGGTAAGTTCACTTACTTTATTTGTTTCATTCAAGAAAATTGTGACTCCGTCTTTTGCACAAGGTATCTCAACACCAAGAGTATTATATCGCGCCTTAAGCTTTTCAATTTCAGTCTGTTTCATAGGCCGGCTGGCGTTACAGATATCTGTAGTTCCGTTGATAAGAGCAGTGATACCAATACCTGAACCACCACCGGTTACCTGGATTGATGCAGACGGATTAGTTTTCATATACAGTTCGGCCCATTTCTGAGCCAGGATAACCATTGTATCAGAACCTTTTACAGTGATTTTTGCCTGTGAAAAAGCTGTTAATGAAGCCATAACAGCAAGGACCAGCATTATAGGAAGAATTTTGAAATTTTTCATTTTTTTTTATTTTTATTAATATCGAACTTTAAACTTTTGTCTTTTATCTTCAAATTCGTTAGAATTTAGCTTGAATTCTTACACCCAGAGTATTATCCTTCTTATCAGTTGGGTTTGATGCATTGATCTCATTTTTAGGCATCTCATAATTCAAAGAAATCCTTATAAAATCGTTTAGATAATACTGCCATGCGAGCGTCCAGGTTTTATAATAAATATTATTTCCTGCTGCATCACCGCTTAATTTAGTATTGGGATCATAATAATCATATTTGGCAACAAACTGATTCTTAGGTCCGATATTCTTAACAAAGTATATATAATAACCAGAGAAATTGTTATATAGACTCGGACTTGCTAACATTTGAGCCATTGTTGATGTTGCAGCAACAGAACTTGGACTTGAATTGATACCCGTAATATATTCGCCTTTAATTGCCATTCCGCCAAGAACATCTGCAAAAATCTGTATTTCACCACCTACCCAATTTTTATTAAGGTATTTCCACACACTTTTAAGACTATCTAATGTTCCATCACTGTTTTTAAAATATTTGTTGTTTTTTGACAGGTTACCGCCATAGTAAACATTCGGACCAAAATCAATGCCTACGCCAGCTCCGGGAAGTTTAACCGAATAAACAAGACGTGCCATGATATCTTTCTGTGAATCAAAATCTTTTGCCTGGGCACCAGTGAAGTTGCCATTCATGGCCATTAACTGAAATTTGAGTGGGATTTTTGTACCTGCATACTCAAGTTTAACACCGACTTCTCTTTCTCCGGGATATATTGTCTTGATAACTCTTGAACGCTCAAGTACTTCCCTCTGGCTTGATGAGTATTCCACTTCATAGTCGGGCCTGTTCATCTGACCTGTCCATAATGTCCAGTTTTTCAATTTTGGAATATTCACAACTGCATAAGCATCTTTAAGCGAAAGGTTTCCAGTGCTGAAATCAGGTTGTAAAACAAACTTTACGCCATCCAAAGCCTCATAAGTAAACTTAATTCTTGCCCTTCTGATGTAAAAGGTATTATTATATCCATTTGACTTTTCAAGATCCGCACCATAACTCTCCCATTGCGACTGAATGTAACCCGATACTTTTATTTTATTCAGTTTACTGAGGTCGGCTTCATTAACTAATACTCTCTCATCAAGAGCATTTAGTTTGCCTTCATGTTTTTCGATTACATCCTTCAGTGAATCGGGTTTCTGTGTTTGTGAAAACCCATAGACTGAGATCAGTGCAAAAATTCCAATTGCTAAAAGTTTCTTCATATCCGGATATTTAGGTTTTAAAAGATTTTTCATAGTACAAAAGTGATGTATCAATATTACACAGCGATTGCAAACAGATTAAGTAATTGTTACAAAAGAGACAATCATCCTATTTGATTACAGCACAATCAGTTACTAAAATTGAAATAATAGAATAATTGTCTATATTTCAGCAGAATTTAAAATCCAGGAATAACTATGAATAATAAATGGCTAGAATGGGCAACTGAACTGCAGTCAATTGCTCAGGCAGGACTGACTTTTGGAGAAAATCAGTATGATCGTGACAGGTATCAGCAAATCAGAGATTTATCGGTCGATATTCTTCATGAATATACCGATATGGATCATAATAAAATCAGGGATCTTTTTGCCTCCGAAACCGGGTACCAGACTCCCAAAGTCGACGTCAGGGCAGCAGTTTTCAATGAGGGTAAGATACTGCTTGTGAATGAGAAAATTGATGGTAAATGGTCGTTGCCGGGGGGATGGGCTGACGTAAATTCGACAGTAAGCGAATCTGCTGTAAGAGAATGTTTTGAAGAAGCCGGAGCGGTTGTTAAACCCAAAAGAATAGTTGTGATACATCTGGGGAACAGGCATAATAATCATAACTTCCCATTCTCCGTTTATAAAATATTTGTGGAATGTGAACTTATTGAAAACCGGTTTGAAGCGAATACCGAAACTCTGGGATCTGATTTTTTCAGTATCGATAAATTGCCTGAATTGTCGACAGAAAGGAATACATTAGAACAGATCAAAATATGTTTTGAGGCGAAAAAATATGATGCGTTCGAGACCATTTTTGATTAGAATATTTTCTACATTCTAAATTCGAATGTTCAAATGTTCTTATTTCAGATGTATAAATTTCCCGTTGCATTCAATTACTGAACCAACCACGTTGGATTCCGGGAGTCCGGCAGTTTTAAGGTCCTCAAGGATATTTTCAACCTTTTCAGAAGGCGCTGAAAAAAGCAACCCACCTGATGTCTGGGCATCGAACGCGATCATTCTCAGATTGTAATCAAGATCAGATGCAAAATCAATATCTTTTTCTGCATAGTCAAGATTCCGGAATGAAGCGCCGGGGATACATCCGTCATCGATTAATTGGTAGGAATTGCCAATCAGCGGAACCTCTTTCATATTGATTATCAAAGACACTTTGCTGGCTTTTGCCATTTTAAGTGCATGACCGCCAAGGCCAAAGCCTGTGATATCAGTTGCACCTCTGATATTGTACCTTTTCATCACCTCTGCCCCGGTTTTATTAAGTAGTTTCATTAATCTTTTCGCTTCGGCAAGATCATCATCAGAAACCATTCCCAACCTATGACCTGCAAGAATTACTCCTGTACCGATTGGCTTAGTAAGTATCAGTGAGTCACCTGGCATAACACCTGCATTTGTCATAATTTTTCCGGGATGTATATATCCGACTACAGCGAGTCCGTATTTTGGCGGGTAATCATCAAGTGTATGTCCGCCGATAATCCTTACCCCTGCTTCAGTTGCCTTATCAAATCCACCTTTAAGTATTTCCGCATAAGCCTCCATCGGTAATTTCGCCGCTGGGAACATCATAATATTAAGAGCAAGAATTGGATCTCCGCCCATTGCATATACATCACTGATTGAATTGGCGGCCGCTATCTGTCCAAATTCGTAAGGATCACTGCAGACAGGAGGGAAAAAGTCTGTAGTAAGTACAAGTGCAAGTTCATCATTAACTCTATATACACCTGCATCATCGTGAGTATCAATATCGACCAGTATATTCGGGTCTTTAGGCAAGGGGAGATATTTCAGGATCTCCTCAAGTTGCTTCGGTGATATTTTTGCCGAACAACCACCAGATTCAACCATCTGAAGAAGGTCAACTTTCATTCTGTAAATAAGATTTGATTCAGGGTTTTACAATTTTACCTGCCGAAGCCATTGCTTCAGCGATAGTATATATGTTGCTCACGGTACCTGCTCCGACAGATGACGCCAGAGAGTAATGATTGACACAGGTTGCACATAGCAGTACTTCAACTCCCATTTTCTCAAGGTCCTTCAGATGTTCAATAACAGGAGACAAGGTAGTAACCAGTTTGACGCCATTATTGTAAAAGACCATTTTCTGTGGCAGCTTGTCGAGATCCTTTAAAGCTTTAATAAAATTAGCCATCAATAAATGTCCCAATTCTTCATCACCCTCACCCATTTTATCGGAGGAAATAACAACTACGTAGTTCCCCTTTTCAAAGTGTGAAATGGAAGGAGCGCAATAATCTTCCGGGTTGGTTTGAGCAACTTCACCGGCTGTCTTTGTTATTGTAAGAGTCCAGAGTCCTCCCGACTCACTAACCTGAAAATCTGTTTTGTTATCTTTAAGGAACCGGCTTAAATTGTCAAAGGATGTCTGATTATCAGTCAGCAGAATAAATGATTCACCTCCGATTGTTTCTTTCAGAGCCCTTTTTGCTGCTATCAGTGGTGCAGGGCATAACTGCCCTTTTGTATCTACAATTCTCATAATTTACAAATAAAAACGATGCGCAAAAATACTAAAGAAAAATTTGACTTTGTACACCGAAGCTTTAGCGAAGGTGTAAAATTTGAAAATTGAATACTTAGTCCACTCCGATAAATCATTTTACCCCTATCCCGATAGCTATCGGGACCCCTTTATGGCATAGCCGTCAAGCTAAGGTTTTAAATAAGGTGGCCGGACCACTTTTTAAATATGATACAAATCCTGATACCGGCCGGAGTGGTTGATTGTATATTCAAATTCAGGATCTTTTCTTTTGAAGGTCTTCTGAATTTTCTTGCATTAAGTTTTTTTGATTTTAAAATATTCCATAACTCAGCCTC
>JANYIW010000351.1 GCA_025358645.1 Bacteroidales bacterium | reverse complement strand
CTAATGTGGGATTAGCATTGACTACAATAGTGTTAGTTGCTATAGATGTGCATCCGTTCGCGTTGGAATAACTATATGTGATTGTTTTAGTTCCTGTTCCTGCTACACTGGCATCAAAGTTTGTACCTGTCACGCCCGGCCCGCTGTATGTTCCGCCTGCTGGTAATCCTCCACTCAAAACATATGTTGTCGAGCTTAAACACTGAGCTGTTAGAGTACCTCCAAAGGTAACTACGGGTAATGCATTAACAGTAAGCGTAACGGGTGTTGCAGGACTTACACAGCCATTTACAGCCCCGTCTGTGCGAGTAACATAAAAAGTAGTACTACTTGCAGGAGTGTTGGGGATGGTTGTGGTATAAATATTTGTATTGTTTGAGCCAGGCGCAGTCAATAACAATGTTACATCTTTGTACCAATTATATGTAGCCCCAGCTACATTAGTAACTGATAATGAAGGAACAACATCATTAACACAAATATTTTTGTCATTAGCTATTGGGGCAGGAGGAGTAGGAATAAGTCGTAACCTGGATGTTGTTTTTACTGCATTTAAAAAAGCAAAAACAGTTCCATCATATGGATTACATGGACCCCAATATCTCATTGTAACTTCAATCACATCACCTGACACATCTGTTAAGAGGCTTCCCTCATGATAAATAGGATAAGTTGTTGCACGGGGTGTTATTAGTGAACCATAGCCGACACCGACTGTAGTATTAAATACATAATTGACAATGGGCCCTTCAAATGTAGTCGGATTCCCAACTGGATCTGTTATCCAGATAGTATCTCCCGGTGCCCGGATCAGACCTGTATGTGGAATACTGGGGGTAGTTTGAGTAGAATAAACAAATTGAACATATCTTGGACGAATATTAGGCAGTTCTAATTCAATAGTGCTATTGCAGTCAAATTTTGTTACATCATCAAAAATGAAATTATTTATTGTCTTACCAACGCAATAAAGGGTGAGCGGGTCATCAATCGGTAAATGTATTCCTAATACTCCGGTACCTATAACAGGGGTACCATCATCCAGCTTATAGTTTGGTATAGTTTCTGTTTTAGTATTATCAGTTACAAACAGATAAGAATTATCAAATCCATCAACTATATATGGGAACATTTGTATCTTCCAGGTACAATTTGAAGTATTACCCGGGTATCCACCAGGCATTCCGGATGGACCATCAGTCATATGTACCGTAACCTTGAATATACCTGAACCAACAGGATTTTCTACATATATAATGTTTGATGTTGTTGCATCATTACCTGAAATCCATCTTAAATAAATTATGGGTGGTGTATACCACTTACTATTTCGTAACCTTGCCTCTATCATTATATTCTGCTCTGCAACAATATTCTGGACCGGAGCACAAATATCAATCGGCGGGACTGTACCATAAGTTCCACTGCTAAAATCTGCTGCTAAAGGTCTCCAGTTATTTACAGCACTTATATTTGTAAAATCAGGTTTAGAACCATCTGACATTAAGAAACTCCCAACTGCTTTTGAATATGAGACTTTTACGCCGGTTTTCTCTGCAAATGCTATCGGACCATTAAGTATTATTTGAACAGAAAATCCAGCAGAATTAATTTGGGAGATCGTTGCTGCCGTCCCTGAAAGAGACCATCCCACCTTACTGATATTTAGTCCAAGAGGCACCGCCTTTATAAATGTTAAAACAAGGGTTTTCTGTCCTAAATCAGTAAATGTAATAGCATAGGTGTTAGTTGATGGGACATCTACAATAAGAAATGATTGAGAAAATAGACTTGCTAAAGGTAATGATGCAATTGTCAGCAAGGATAAAATCTTTCTTGCTTTCTTATTTAAAGCACTTTTGATACCGGAGGTTGATGACGTCGACGTTGCCATGTCAGGTTGTTTAGGTTGTTTAAAAAAGCTGCGATCTTTCAGCTTATTTCAAGACTACAAGATAATAAAAAAGGTTGCACAAGGAGCATGTGAGAAAATGCGGATAAAAACGAGGGGGATTGGGGAGGAGAACTGGGAGCACAGGGCGCAGGGCGCAGGGCACAGGGGAAGAAGGAGAGGTGTGAGGAGTGAGGAAAAAGCTCAGGGCGCAGGGCGCAGGGCGCAGGGGAAGAAGGAGAGGTGTGAGGGATGAGGAGTGAGGAGTGAGGGGTGAGGAAAAAGCTCAGGGCGCAGTGCACAGAGCACAGGGGAAGAAGGTGAGGAGTGAGGAAAAAGCTCAGAGCACAGAGCACAGGGCGAAGGGCGCAGAGGAAAAAGGAGTGAGGTGTGAGGTGTGAGGTGTGAGGAAAGAGCGCAGAGCGCAGGGGAAGAAGGTGTGAGGTGTGAGTTTTAAAGATCTCGAAA
>JANYIW010000345.1 GCA_025358645.1 Bacteroidales bacterium | reverse complement strand
ACTCCTTCTTTTTCCGGAATACTCCGTTGCAGTGATGCAGATGGCTGTTCTTTTTTACATCCAACAAGTAAAAAGACAATCAGTAGAAGTGCGAAGCTGAATTTTTTCCCGGTCATTTTCATAGAGAATTGAGTTTATATGAATAGAATTATCATCCAATAAATGTACAATATATTTCCATTTTAAAAACCAGTGAACTTTTAAAAATAGATAAAGATAGTTTGCTGACTGGAAAAAACCGCTCAAAATTGAGGGAGCTACAGATCAAACAGTCTCTAATATAGAGGAATTATTCCTGAACTATTTAATCATTATTTTGTTTAATAAAAGCTTAGCCGAATTTGTAGAGAACGAAAAGGGCACCATCACAAAAGGCAAATAGGCTGACTTAACTATTCTTTCGCAGTACAATTTCGGAGTTCCTTTTGATGAACTGCCAAATACCCGGAGCCTTCTTACATTAGTAGGCGGTAAGATAGTTTTTGATGCAAAAATCTTGAAATAGTCTGTAAGATATTCTGTTTTTTGAGATTAAACCACAGGGAGCAATGGAAAACGCCGGAAAAACTGTCACCAGACGATACACAGATGTTTGGGTAAAAGATACAACCAGTTGGCATCTTACTATAAGGCAAGCGACAAATATTTTAATTACAGCATCATCTAACCTTTAATCTCCTTCTAATTAATCTCCTGCATCAACCTGCTTGTTTCAGTCAGATGGTATTAATAATTTTTACTTCTACTCTTCGGTTTAGACCTCTGGATTCGAAACAATATAGAATGACTAATGTTATTATGAGAATCTTTTTCATTTATTAGTTTGCCGATTAAATTTATTTCCCAAACACTTTCTTGACAGCCTCTAAATATTTCATTCCATGTTTAGTATCCGGTTCCAGATAACTGCCTTCCGCCCATTCATTCCACGCATTTATAGTTATTAACTTTGGCTGGTTTGGGTGCTTGTCGATGTATTCCTTTGCTTTTTGAAGGTATATTTGAAAATATTCAGGTTTATTGTTAACTACCAAGTCCTGCTTTTGAATCGGAAATCGAGGATTGGAATCCCAACCTATCGAAACTTGAGGACAATATGGAATTTTAAATGTTTTATCCCATTCATCCCATTTTGTGATAGCTTTTGCTCCCCAGTTCAGATAATCACCGCTAGCCGGAACAAAATGACACCACTGATAATTGGTCATACTATTAAAGCCAAAATATTCAAGGGTAGCGTTTTGCGTTTCGATCGGATTACCTGGAACATCATTTATTGTTGAAGGAATGGATCCCCAAAGAATTGCCTGCAAGTGTAAACCCGGGAAACCAGCCTCTATGGTTTTTTTCCTGAGATAATTGAGTGCCTCCTTTGCTTTTTCCGATCCCCCGATGCCATTAATAAAAGTAGAAAGCTCATAAATACTGAATACCGGCTCTCCTTTGATTTTATAATAATTGGGTTGCTTAAAATAATCGTTTATTATGTGCTTTACCATTCCATCAAAAATAGTCCTGTTAATCCCACCATACCAATAGATCTTACTTTTATCGGGATTGGACGGATCCAAATACGAATTATGGTCATGATTTGCCCACATCAGGCAAAATCTCATATCAGTAGTGTTTTTGGCTTTCAGAAAGCCTTTATTCAAAGCATCTTCGAGAAATGGCTTGTTATCATACCAGTACCAATCAAAGATCATTACATTGATTCCGTATTTTACTGCAGTCGATATTTTTTTGCTCATAACAACAGGATCAGATTCATCTTCATAGCCCCAAAGCGGTACCTTAGGGACTTCATGGCCTGCAAATTTTGGTTTAGCTTTATAAACTGCCTCCCATTCCCCTTTCCCATCCGGGAAAACATTTATTTCTTTAAACCGATAATCCGGATGATAGGCTGGCCAATAGAATGCCGCAACATCATACTGTTTAATGGTTTGCTGCTTATCTTTTGTCTGTGCAACAAGTTTGCTGTTTATCAGCATTGTAAAAAGCGAGATAGCTAAAATTGCAATAAATGTTCTGATTTTCATTATGTTTAATTAAAGAAAAATTACAAATTATTGATTAAAATTGACTTAGGCATTTAACAAATACGGAGATCACAGCCCATGCCAACAGGGAATCCGATAACCGGAAATATTTTGTAATGTACGGTATTCTCCCTGAAATGGCCACATTATAGAAACAAATTAAAGCCACCAAGAGCGGCTGTATTGCTAACAGATAATTTCTGAATCATTTTTCAACAAAACAACTATTAAGGCAAAGTATTAAAATTTTCGTATTTAACTACCCAATTGCCATTTTTAGGAAATCCGGGAGCGTCACTTGTCGATCCATCCCATCCGGCAGCCATCATAGCCACCGCTGTTTTCAGACACAATGCATTGGCGGACCAAGAACATAACGGTATCTTGCTTTTTCGTAATAAGCGAAATCTGCCATAAACTCAGCTATTTTGTTATAATAATCATTAATGATTCACAGTCTTGATTATAAATTAAACTACCGGCCCCGCAGCATTTATCAAAATTTGTGCAAATCTACATGTGGATTCCTGCTTTTTTGTTTAACTTTAATATCGATTGTGAAGAGTCAGACATAAGCACTTTTTTGTTGAGTATATAGCGGATTGTTGTTAAAATGCTTCTGTGACTGACGAGGCGGGAGCGTCTCCGAAGACAAGACAAAAGTTTAATCTGAAAAAAGACAAAAGTATATAGATAAAAGTTTGAATAAAAAATAAATATCCTCGGTTCCATTGTCTAATAATTATGGATTAAGCATGAAAAACAGATTTTTGGTACTCAATTACGTTTTATTAAAGATCCTAAAACTGGATATATTACAAACAAATCTGAATTTGAGCCGATTGAAGATGAAAAAAATGTGAATAACGTGACCTGTATTGGATATTACAGGCTTTCAGTAGCTTTTAATGTTCTAAAAACAACTGGAATGAACAACCTAAAGCTTGTACCCAATATCTATGTTCTGAATGAGGTCAGCGTAACTGCCAGAAAAAGAAGATTCAGCCCGGAAATTATCGTAGACAGGGCGCTCAGAAACATTAAGAATAATAATCCAGCTATACCGTTCAGTTATGTATCCTATTACCGGGATTATCAGAAGGACAGCAGTAATTATCTTAACCTGAACGAGGCGATCATCCAGACTCTTGATAAGGGCTTTGCCTTCCCATCAGATTCAAACAAGTACAGATTACTCGATTTCAAAAAGAATATGGATTTCTTAAGTAGGAATATAACTCCCTATTATGATCTTCCGGAAACTGATCATTCTAATGTGTCATTTAAAAGAATACCCAATGCAATAGTTGGTGATCAATACGGCAATGAGCTTTTTATATTGCTGGTTCACGATGCAATCAGAAATTTCGATAAAAGATCATTTTCATTTGTTGATACTCTGACTAAGGATTTTATCATAAATCACTGGTTTTCAAATCCAGGCGGAGTTCATGAGGGAAATACATTATTATATAAGATCAAGTTCACCGCAAAACGACAGGTCACAGGTGATCTAACAAACGAAGAGGGTTAGAATTTCGTCAGTTCAGGGAACTTTTTGTACAAGAATATAATAAGCCACTGAAATTTCTGAATAATTGTTTTATACAGCCTATGCCCCTTGAACAAAACTGTATTTCCAACTCTAACGACTCAGGAAGATTTTGGATGAATACACCATTAAAGGCAAGTGAAAAGCAACAAGATTCTCAGAATCATTGAATGCAACCATAAAACTCAGGCTAATGCATTATCATGCCATCGCAACCAAGACAGTTTTATCGTAACGAGACAACTTCTGCCCGTCTACCGGGACTTTGCAAAAACCACGCAACGGTTCATAAATTAAAGATGCTTGATTATATAACAAAATCAAGATTTTCCGTTTAACAATTCGATGAGTTCCAATGTATGAAAATTGCATTATAAGAATGAATAATAAAAAACTAATTACAGGAACAATTTTTTTTATAATAGGTGTTGGATTATTCTGGTATGTATATCAAGATATAAATATTCAGTCTATAAAGGATGCCTTAAAAGAACTGAAATACAGTTGGATATTGTTATCCGTAATTTTGGGATTGATAAGCGCTTTAGTCAGAGCCTTAAGATGGAAGATGTTAATAGAATCAATCGGATATAAACCGAAAACACTAAATCTTTTCTTATCTGTCCAAATTTTATATTTTATCAATTTAGTAATACCTCGGGGAGGAGAGTTAGCCCGTTGTGGTATAGTAGCTAAATATGAAAAAATACCATTCGCTAAATTACTGGGAACTGTTTTTATAGAAAGACTTACAGATTTTATTGCCTTCATAATTATATTTATTGGGGTGTTTTTTTTGCAACTATCCCTTGTTAAAGAAATATTCTCTACCTTTAAAATAAGTCCTTCCAGCTTTCAATCTAAAATGTTGATCCTTGGAAGTGTAGTTATACTATTTATGCTATTTTACTGGCTATTTAAAAAAATAGGTTTGTTGAAAAAATTCCACAACAAAATCAATAAGATTAGAGAAGAGATTATTGAAGGGATTAAATCTGTATTACTGATTGAAAAAAAATGGACCTATATATTTCTAACATTTCTAATCTTTCTTCTTTGGCTATTGATGTTGTATGTTGTGTTTTTTGCTTATCCTCCAACCTTTAACATGCCTTTTTCTGCAGCAGTATTCACTTATACAATTGGGACTTTTGCTTTCCTCTTACCAATCCAGGCTGGGATAGGAGTCTGGCATTTTATAGTGAGTGAGTGCTTATATTTATTCGGGTTAAATAAAGAAGCTGGTAAAATGTTTGCTTTGGTTGCGCATACTTTTACTAATTTGGTATATCTAATATTTGGGGCAATAGGATTCATAATCATACCATTGATAAATAGTAAAATCCCCGATAGGCAGGATAAATCACTGTAAGGCAATTAACTTGATTAATAATTAACCAAACCTAATAAACAGAACTTCATTCGGAACGCTGGTCCAGGAATGGAGTACCCGGTTACACTAAATCCGGGCACCTGGACTTATACTATGCACTTTCCACCGTTATTCTTGTTCCATTTGAAGCCTGTTAAACCTGTTATTCACCCATATAATTCCTCCATTTACCGATAAGACATTTTAAAATCACAATTGCGGTGTTATTTTTGTATATGATTCATAAAACTAATAAAACTAACCTGATGAAAAAGATTTTGTTATCATGTGTCGCAGTCCTGTTTTGTATTTCGATCATGGCACAAAACAGTGTCAACCTAAAAATGAACCTTGAGAAAAATAAAGTTTATCGCTTTAGTTCTGCCTCGGAACAGACAATTATACAAACGGTAAACGGAAATCAGCAAACCATAGAATCCAAAACCAATAATACTGTTTCAATAAAAATGATTGATGCTACCGCCAATTTTATGATCGCTGAAGTACGTTTTGATACCCTGATATCCAATACAAATTCAATGGGAAAAACGTCCAGTATGAGTTCTGTAAACGAAGGCGATATCAAATCAACAGAAGTAGCTGATGTCATGTCATGCATCATGAACCGGTTAAGTAAGAATGCCCTGTATGTTAAAATGGATTTTACGGGCAAGGTAATTGAAGTTGTGAACGCGAAAATGCTGTCGGATGTGATTATGAAAGATACCAGTTCTATTGCCCTTACAGGTCCGGTAGCTTCCGGTATAAAAACCCAGATAAAAAATATGGTCAGCGACAAATCATTAAAAACAATGGTTGAAGTGTTTACCAATTATTTACCGGGTAAACAGGTATCCGCAGGCGATAACTGGGATGTAACCATAAATACTAATACCGGTGGAATGACTCTCGATGTGATAACCAGCTATCATTTGGATGGTGTAAATGGCAATACTGCAAATATAACTGCCGAATCTGATATTAAGGCGATGCAGAATGCAGAACCTATGCTGGCAGGTGGTGCTAAAATAACTTATGACGATTTAAAAGGCTTGAGCAAATCAAACATGATGATTGATATCCAAACCGGTTTACTGATTGAAGATAAGGCAAAAACACATATTTCAGGGAATCTTGGAATTAGTGGCCCGGGATTTAGCATGCAAATACCAATGGATATTAACGGGACATCGAAAGTTATTGCATTGCAGTGAATTGATACAAAAATAAAATGAGTAAATATATATTCTTTTTGCTTCTGATAACCTCTATTACTGCCCAGGGTCAGAACATCCGGGGAAAAGTATGCCTTGAAAAAGAAAAAACGTCTGTGCAGTTTGCTACCGTGGGACTGCTTCAATTGCCCGATTCTGTCATGGTTACAGGGGTCATAACATTAACAGATGGAGGCTATTTCTTCGAAAAAGTAAAACCCGGCAATTATTTTATGAAGATAAGTTTCGTAGGCTACAAAACCAATGGGAAAAAAGTCATTGTGGAGGCAGGGAATAGTGAGATTGTCGTTGATACCATTTATTTAGCAGAAACCATAGCCAGCCTGGGGGAAGTGAGTGTGGTCGCAGAGCGTTTGAAGGGCAAGGAAATGGTTGATCGCACTATTTATGCCGTTCCTGAGATAATAGCCAAATCCTCAACTAACGGATACGATATCTTAAAGAAAATACCACAGGTGAATGTGGATTTTCAGAATAATATCACGCTTAACGGGAGCAGCAATTTTATCATCCAGGTGGATGGAAGGCAGCGTGACAGGGAATATCTTGCAAAGCTTCTTCCGTCGGATATCCAGAGCGTTGAAATTATCAGCAACCCGTCAGGGAAATATGAAGGCAATATCGATGGGGTTATAAATATCATTCTGAAGAAAGAAGCAAGGTATGGAATGAACGGCAATGCCGGCATCAATATCAAGCCTTTTAATAAGCCCACTACTTCAGCATCAGCCAGTCTCGATTATGCAATGGGTAAAATAACCTTTTATGTTACTGCCTTCACTTTTACACAGAAACTGAATATAAGTTCATGGAATGATGGCCGTTTTACTACGATCGATTCCACGACCAGCATGGCTGGTAGTGGCGGGATAAAAGTTACCAGTTCCACTGTTAACACCGGATTCGATTATTACATGAACGATAAAAACAACTTGAGTTTTAATGTCAGCTATAAACCCATACATCAGACTGTAGATATATTAAGTGAAACCTTTCTGTATAAAAACAATAATCCCCTGAATACGATTTCATCGCTTACAAGCACACGCCTGAAAAGTGATGAAACTACAGTATCGCTGTTTTACAAAAAGATTTTTAAAAAGCCGGTTCAGGAATTCACCGCTGAAACCAATTATTACCGGTTTAAATCAAATGATGGAAGTGATTTTACGAATACCCGGTTCCTGTATAACACAGATTCGACACTGAGTACTTATGTCCGGCTGGAAGAGAATTTAAATGAACGGAATTTTTTCTCTACTAAATTGAATTATGTCCATCCGCTTGGGATGTCCGCGAAAATTGAAACAGGGTACCAACTATATTACCAGGAGTTAAGCTATCTTTTTAAAATCGATAATCAGGAATCAACTAATCTGTTTAAATATGCCGAGTTTCGTAATTCGGTTTATGGCGGAATTACATATAATCTGAATAAAATCGGACTGCAGGCTATGCTGAGGATAGAAAACAGCCATATTAAGGCCGATTCGGTTACCGAGCCAAGATATTCCTGTTTTTTACCGTCTGTCAATCTTCAATATAAATTTTCGGCGACATATAATCTGAAATTTACCTATAACCGGAGAATTAACCGTCCGGGAATTTACGACATGAATCCGTATTATAAAATAGGCCAGAATTATGATATTACACAGGGGAATCCCAATCTGAAACCGGATTACCGTGACCGCTTACAGCTTACCTATACCTGGAACTTCGGTAGCAACTATTTTTCCCCTAATATTTATACAGAATATTTTACTAATAAGGTAGGGAGGCAACTTCTGGTGATTAATTCGCCCATTAACAACGCATTGACGACAATTTCCAAACCTTATAACCTGATCAGCGGTTATGAAACTGGTGGCGGTGTAAATGCCATGTTATGGTATGTGAATATCAATGTACGAATCTATAAGGGACATTATAACGAGTATACAGGTCAATCAATTGTTATCCCCGCATTGAATTATTTCTCCTACAGCATAACCAGTTATGCATTTGCTCAACTTACAAAAGATAAGAAAACAACGGCATATGTTTTCCTGAGTTATAACGGAGTAAATATGAATGCACAAAGCAAAACATACAGTATTCCTTTTTATGGACTTGGTGTACAAAAACAGCTGAAGGACCATAGTTTTGGTGTATTCTGGTTACTGCCCTTTTCAACTAACATAAAACTAAGCAAGACTGAAACGACGACACCTTACTATAATTCGCAGAATACAGTAGGATTTAATGTTTCGAACTATATCCAGTTCAGTTATTCCTACAAGTTCAACAAAGGGAAGAATGTTAAAAAACTCGATCGTAAGATAGAAGTGGAGAGCGATAGCAAAAGCCAGACTATCGGTAGGTAAGAGCTCTGGGTGCTGGTTACATACGGGCACCTGGCCATATTCTATTCATTTACCGCAGTTATCCGTGTTCCATATGAAGGCTCATTTCAGGCTGGTTTGGTAGTTAATGGGTTAGGTTATGGTGTAGTTTTTACATTTTCATTGGTTCATTGCTTAGTCAGCCACCCTGTTTTGCTCGTTTTTAAGTGTGTTCTCTGGTAACGGTTAAATCAAATGAACATTTACAGACTAAAAAGGGTTATCCTAAAAACTGCAGGATTGGCATTTACAAAAGTTACCAGATAATTTAAAAGCAACGATGTAGCTTTAATGAAGAAAGTATAAGTGATAGCTTGCAAATACTAATAAAACCGCTGCGAAACACTCCGCGCCAGATCCTCAATATTCACCAAATGAAGAAATGATTCGTGAACTTGCAAAGCCAGGAGTATTAATCAGTCAAACTGTAGTTATATGTAAGTCCATTACTACCAGAATATTCTGCACGCGGTCCGAGTAGCCCCCAATTAGCAGGTTTATATGGCACGTTATTGACAAGCTTTCATAAAATGATTACCTTTGTTAAAAGATTTTTTTATGCCAAAATTGTATGAATATTTCGGATTGATTTTTTTGTTTTATTCCCAAGAACATGACCCAATTCATGTGCATGTAAAATATCAAGATAAAGAAAGTAAAGCTGAAATAATTTTTGAGAATGGCAAGTTTAAAGAGATTGTGATTAAAGATGTTCAAGGTAAGATGCCATTGGATACATAAAATCTAAAAAAGTTTAAGAAAGTGATTGAGCTATATAGAGATGATATTGTCAGAAAGTGGATTGATTTTTTTGTTTATAATATTGAGATTACTTCAGAAAAGATAACAAAAAAAATATAAGGATATGATGGTAATTTCGATAAATAAGGCTGATTATGTTGGGGACTATAAGATTAATTTTATTTTCTCCGACGGTATTGAGAGACTGATCGATTTCTCAAGTTTCTTGAATACTGCAAGAAATCCGATAACAAAGAAATATTTAGACAAGCAGTTGTTTAAAAAATTTTTTATTGATTTTGGTGATATAGTCTGGAATGATTACGAAATGTGTTTTCCTATATGGGATTTACATGAAGGCAAAATATAAACTCCCGCTAACCCCACATCATGAGTCCTTGCCGGTTTGGTCTAATCTTACCCATCTGACAGGACTGGGCAAAAACCAAATAATAGAGCAATGCATTCAGAAATTTATCGATTTCGATAATATTTGGAACAATTTTTGTTGTTAATTATTTAACATTCAAAATCTGACATTATGAAATCACTAATTAAACTTATAATTTTGGCTCTAGTATTTGGATTAACCGGTTGTGAAAAACAGATATATAATCCTGCTGTTGATACATTCATCAATCAATTAAAATCAAATTCTTATGAAGCTTTTGAATTGCCAGCATTTCAGCCTTCTGACATTCCTGCATTACTAAACTACAGAAATGAAACGATGGTCATCAAGAACTTTCCTCATAATGGGATTTCATCTCATTGGGCGCCAGAATGTAAACTGGGAATGTATGTACTTTGGACTATAGAATCAATAAGAGCAGTAGAAGTAAAAAGCAAATATTTAATTGGCAGATTCCCATCCCAGAATCCTATTCTTGCTTTAAGGGCTTCAACTGAGCTAAAGTTAGTCTATGACAACAATTCTCAAAATGAAGCGGCAAAAGCATATTATCAATGGTGGCATGCTCTTTACATCTTTAATGACAAAATGAAGTCAGATCCTCTTGTAGAAACTGATTATAGATGGCAATAGAT
>JANYIW010000344.1 GCA_025358645.1 Bacteroidales bacterium | reverse complement strand
ATTTTGAATATTTTGTTGACCAGTTTGAGGATATGCGAGTACTAAAGTATGAACTTCCGGGTTTTGCATCGCTCACTCTTCAACGCAAAAAATTAATTTATTACCTGAGCCAGGCAGCGCTTTCCGGAAGAGACATTTTGTGGGATCAGAATTTCAGGTTCAATCTACAGATAAGAAAGACTATTGAAGCCATACTTGATTATTATTCAGGTGATAAAACTTCCGATGAATTTAAGTCTTTTCTAGTTTATGCAAAGAGGGTGTTTTTTGCTAATGGAATTCACCATCATTATTCCAGCGACAAGCTAAAACCGGACTTTACCGAAAATTATTTTGCCACTCTGATAAAGGGAACAAACCATCATAAGCTTCCTCTCGCAAGTGACCAAACTGTGGATCAGTATATAAATTTTCTTTCACCTCTCATTTTTGACGAGAAATATTTTAGTCGTAAAGTGGAACAAAGAGCTGGTGCTGATATAGTTGCAGAATCGGCAATAAACCTCTATGAAAATGTGAATCAGGAAGAAGTGGAAGCTTTCTATTCAGGAAAAATTGATCCTAAGGATGCTTGTCCGGTATCGCTGGGGCTTAATTCAAAAGTTACAAAAAAGGATGGTAAGATTATTGAAGTGGTGTATAGGTCGGGAGGTCTGTACGGTACTGCAATTGACCAGATTATTATGTGGCTTGCCAAAGCTGCGAGTGTTTCAGAATCAGATATTCAGAAGAAAGAGATAAGACTCCTTATTGATTTTTACAGATCAGGCGATCTTAAAATCTGGGACGAGTTTAACATACTCTGGGCAAAGGACAACGAACCTGAAGTAGATTATAATAATGGTTTTATAGAATCATACAGCGATCCGTTGGGAATGAAAGCAACCTGGGAAGCAATAGTGAATTATACCGATCTTGAAGCTACGAAGAGAACCAGGATAATCACAGACAACGCCCAGTGGTTTGAAGACAATTCTCCCATTCAACCTCAATATAAGAAAGAAAAAGTTACAGGCGTAGCGGCAAAGGTTATCAATATTGCTATGCTTGGTGGTGATTGTTATCCTGTTTCGCCACTTGGTATTAACCTTCCGAATGCTGATTGGATCAGGAAAGAGGTTGGATCAAAATCAGTTACACTCGCGAATATTACAAAAGCTTATGATATCACTTCACAAGGGAATGGTTTCCTTGAAGAATTTGCCTCCGGTAAGGCTGAAGTTGCCCGAGTTAAAAAATATGGATCATTATCAGATGCTCTGCATACTGATCTTCATGAGTGCGTAGGGCATGCAAGCGGGAAACTGGCAGAAGGCACCGATCCCAATTCTTTGAAGAATTATGCTTCACCACTTGAAGAAGCACGGGCAGATCTTTTCGCTCTATACTATATGCCGGATAAGAAAATATTAGAGCTTGGACTGCTTCCTGATGAGGATGCAGCCAAAGCATCGTATGACGCATATATTCGGAATGGATTGCTGACTCAGATTGTGCGGATAAAACCTGGTAAGAATATTGAAGAAGCACACATGCGCAACAGGTCTGCCATATCTCATTGGGTATATGAAAATGGCAGAACAGAGAATGTTATTGAATTATTCAAACACGATGGGAAAAGTTTTGTCAGGATTAACGATTATTTTAAACTCAGAAACCTTTTTGGAGAGTTACTCAAAGAGATTCAAAGAATTAAATCGGAAGGTGATTATGCTGCAGGAAAGAGTATGATCGAATGTTACGGAGTTAAGGTTGATCCGGCCTTTCATGTCGAAATTCTTGCTCGTTATGAAAAGCTTAATCTGGCTCCTTATACGGGGTTTGTCAACCCAAGACTGATTCCCGTATTTAATAATGCAGGCGAAATAATTGATGTAGAAGTCGAATATGTGAAAGATTATTTGGGGCAGATGTTGTATTATGGGAAAAACTATTCATTCCTGTAAATTTAATTTAATATTAATGTAGTAGTTAACGGTCGCGACAGTTCACTATTACATTAATTCACTTCATATTTTTCCAGAACTTCTCTTCCGATCTTTGCATCTCCCTTCTTTTTTTGTTTTCAAGAAGGATATAAAAAATTATCCCGATTGTTCCAAAAATGAAAAGACCAAGGAGTAGGTATTTGATGATGCCTGACACATCAGTCTGAACAGACATTGTCAAATTTGTTGCCGGTTCAGGAATAATAATTGATTCAGTAACTTTTGATCCCACGTTTATACCGAAAATATTCTTCATAAAGAAGAGTAAGAAAAAGGTCAGTAACCCGGATGCCACAGGAGAAATAATCCAGCCAAGACCAATTTCTCCAAGTACTTTGAAATTGATATTCCTTGCACCCTTATATAAGCCAATTCCAAGAATACATCCAACAATGACTTGTGAACTTGAAACAGGAACCATCGGAATAGGTGGGAGACCGGCTTTCACGATTAAATTGGAAAGGCCGGTTGAGGAAAAAATAAAAAGAACGAGCGCCTGAGCCAACACAACTACAAGGGCGGCTTCCGAAGAAAGTTCCAGAATGTTGTTTCCTATAGTATTCATCACTTTCCATGAATATGTGAGAATTCCTACGGCACATGCAAGACCACCAAGAAGAAACAACTGCTGACTTGAGTTCAGTGTGAAAATCCAAAGGTCAAGATTCTTAAGATGAAAAGCCGGAACAAAGACACCCATCACATTGGCAATATTATTGGCGCCAAGACTATAGGCTCCGAATGCCCCGACCAGAATAAGACCCGTTTTCACATAAGATTCAAACCTTATGAGATGAATCCCTGCAGATTTCTTAAATTTCTTAACAATTATGTATAATAAAATTGCCAGGGCTGCTCCTATGACGGGACCAGCAATCCAAGCCGATATTATTTTCCCTAAAGTTGCGCTGTCTGTATGGTTTCCTGTAAAAAAGTTCCATCCTATTATTGCACCTACAATCGCCTGAGTAGTAGAAATAGGGAGAGCAAACTTTGTCATCATATAAATGGTAATTGCAGCAGCAAGTGCAAGGGTAAATGACCCGCCAATTGCGTTAACCGCACCCAGTTTATCCAGTGTATGAGATGTTCCTGACCCCTGGATAACTGCACCCAGAATAAAAAAGACAGAAGCAATAATAGCAGCTTTCCTGAATGTCACCATCTTTGAGCCGACTGCAGATCCAAAAATATGGGAGGCATCATTTGCCCCGAGAGACCAGCCAAGAAATAATCCACTTGTTAGAAAGAAAAGTATCATGCTAATTCTGAAATTAATCTGTTAAATATATAAAAGACTCATGGCACGAGACTCAAGTGTTCTTCTACATAACAATCTTTATTGCCATTCCGGAGAGTAGATCTGCTGCTTTCTGGGCCAGATCAGAAATATTTTCAATATGATGAATAATATATCTTAAATGAGCTTTATGTGCGAGATCAAGCTCATTCATCTCCTGGAAAATAATCTTCTTGGTACTAAATGAAAGTTTATCGGTCTCGCTTTCAAAATAATAGACCTTAAGCAATTTTTCCCTGACGGTATATGGCGCTTTAAAATAAGCCCTTGCTGCAGGTATAAGTTCTTCAGCGGCATTTATAGAAGTTTCTGTCAGGCTGATAAAATTTTTATTAAGTGAAGATGGAATATCCGGCATTTCGATATTAATTTCATTTAGCGAACTTTTCAGAGCATCTATGATTTCGTCAAGTTCATCAATAAGAGTACTGACTTCAGACCTGTGCTGTGGTAAAATTGAATGAGTTATCATCTCGTTTTCAATTGCCCGCTGGAGTTTGTCTGCATTGTTTTCAAGCTGATCAACTTTCTGAAGATGTCTTTGGAAAGCACTCATGTCTTTTTCCAGATAAGCCTTTATACCTTCTCTGAAAACAAGAAGCCCGAGATCGATATCATCAAAGAATTCATCGATCTTAATTATCAGATTCCTGGTTGTTCCGGTAAAAACTGGCATATAATATGGTTATTAGATTATTAAAACAAATATAAAAATATTAATTTATAAAATTTAGTTTTCAGGGAGGTTCAGTTTAGTTCAATCGCACAAAATTTAAATTCCATTGTTTCCTTATAAAATCTTTATATGTTTTTAAGTAATCCTTATAGATTCCTTATAAATCATAGATTAATTTCGCAAGTTAAATAAAGTTCACCGGTTGATTTGTAAAACTTTCAGCTGAACATAAAGGTAACAGGATGACGGAAGGAAGACATACGGGCAATTCATCTGAAGGTTTTTCATTTAGTGAAAAATTAAAAAATACATTTATTGGCAAGGCCAAAACCATAGAGGACAAAGGACTATTTCATAAATTAACATTAGTGGCATTCTTTGCATGGATTGGTCTTGGAGCTGATGGTATTTCTTCATCCTGTTATGGTCCTGAAGAAGCATACCGGAATTTAATCGGGCACCCGAGTTTAGCAATATTTGTAGCTTTAGGAACCGTTTTTACAATTATAATCATTAGCTCCAGTTATAACCAGATTGTCCGCCTGTTCCCACATGGAGGAGGAGGATATCTGGTCGGTAGTAAACTATTATCTCCTACAACCGGAATGATATCCGGCTCTGCACTTATAATCGACTATGTTCTTACAATTACACTTTCCGTTTCGAGTGGAGCTGATGCATTGTTTAGTTTTTTCCCGGTAACATGGCTGCCATATAAACTCTCATTTGCCGTTGCAGGCGTTTGTTTTCTTATTTTATTAAATTTAAGGGGTGTTAAGGAGTCTGTACTCTCACTTACTCCTATATTTATAATCTTTATTACTACTCATGTAATTGCCATTTTATATGGTATTTTTATTCATGCCTCCAATTTCAGCGTTGTTGCCAGCCAAACCACTCATGAAATTAATTCAACTTTCTCGCAATTTGGCTTTTTTGCTACATTCTTTATAATTCTCAGGGCATACAGCATGGGAGCCGGAACCTATACGGGAATAGAAGCTGTTAGCAATGGTATGCCGATTCTGCGGGAACCTAAAGTTGCCACAGCCCGGAAAACTATGTTTTTAATGGTGCTTTCACTTTCGTTTATGGTGTTAGGCCTTATGATTTGCTATATGCTTTTTAATGTTCAACTCGATACTCATAAAACCTTAAATGCTGTTTTGTTTGAGAATCTGACTGCCGGTTGGGCGCCATTCTGGTCGAGAAGTTTTGTTTTTATTACCCTGATTTCAGAAGCTGCATTGTTGCTGGTGGCTGCACAAACAGGATTTATCGATGGCCCGAGAATTATGGCAAACATGGCAATTGATCATTGGTTGCCAAAAAGATTTGCCTCTCTCAGCGATCGTCTGGTAACTATGAATGGTGTTTTATTGATGGGTACCGGAGCTCTTATTTTAATGATTATATCTAAAGGTTCAGTTACCTTACTGGTTGTTCTCTATAGCATTAACGTATTCATTACGTTCACTATTTCTCAGGTAGGAATGGTAAAGCATTGGTGGCAGATGAGAGGGAAACAGGTTCCCTGGAAACGTAAATTAGCTATAAACGGTATTGGTCTTATTCTTACCTCCTTTATCCTTATCTCGGTAATCATTCTGAAATTTGAACAGGGAGGATGGGTTACTTTACTTATTACTGGTTTAGTAATCCTGATAGCTATAAATATAAAACGCCATTATTTTAAAACTGCAGTTAAACTTCAGAAACTCAGATTAGGCGCATTCAAGGAAATTGAAAAGTTAATCGGACAGCGTCCCTGTGAAGACAGAAACCTGAAAAAAATAAGGTTTAACAAGGAGGGCAAAACTGCAATTATACTGGTAAGTGGTTTTGGTGGAACAGGATTATATACATTTTTACGTATTCTCGAAAACTTTAAAGGTGTTTATCATAATATTGTTTTTGTGAGGGTTGGCATTCTTAATTCCAAGATTTACAGAGGTACAGTGGAACTGGAACATTTTAAGAAACAGGTAAAAGAGGACGGCGATAAATATGTTACTATTGCCAATCAATTTGGTTTATACGGGAAAAGTATCTGGACAATCGGAACAGATCCCGTAAATGAGATATACAGGATTGTAAAAAGAATCAGACCACGGTTATCAGGTGCAGCTTTCTTTGGCGGGCAATTGGTTTTCTCGAAAGCATTTTATCTTTCGAAATTACTGCATAACCACACTATTTTTTCCATTCAGAAGAGATTCTTTAAATTTGGTATCCCAATAGTCATTTTCCCGATCAAGATTGACTGATACAGAAGATAGCCAATCGTATTATTCAATATTCTCATAAGAGTTATAATTCTTGTTTAACTTAGCAATTAGAATTTCGCTCACATATTTATAAAATCCTTATGGGTTAAATATTCATTTTTACAAAACCCTTATAAATACTGATGCAATTTTGTATATGAATAAATTATAACAAAAAATTTAATAAATATGATAGCAATTTTATCCCTCCAACATAGTTCGACAGTCTCTACCAGTTCAATAAGTTACATAATAGGAGGAATTATAGCCCTCTTTATTTTTGCATATTTAATATATACTTTATTACGACCCGATAAATTTTAATACAAGAATAATATGAATGAAGCGATTCAATTGATTCTTTTCATGGTATTACTGGCTGTCCTCTCGCCCTTGTTGGGCAGCTATATGGCGAAAGTTTTCATGGATGAAAAACATCTGATGAAGCCTGTCTTTGGCTGGCTTGAAAAATTAGTTTATCGGATATCAGGTATCAAAAGCGGGGATGAAACGGACTGGAAGACCTATTTGTTTGGCATTCTGATATTTAACTTGTTTGGATTTGTGCTCCTGTTTCTCTTACAAGTATTCCAGAGCTGGTTGCCGCTGAATAATGAAAAATTGCCCAATGTCTCATGGCATCTTGCATTTAATACTGCTATGAGTTTCACCACCAATACTAACTGGCAGTCATACAGTGGTGAAAATACCCTTAGTTACCTGGTTCAGATGCTGGGACTTACAGTACAGAATTTTGTGAGCGCGGCAACCGGTATAGCAGTAGCTCTGGCTTTGATGCGGGGGTTGACCAGAAAAACAACTGATGCTTTAGGAAATTTTTGGGCTGATATGACCAGAAGTGTGCTTTATGTATTATTACCACTCAGTATTATTCTTACTATTGCTTTGGTAGGACAGGGAGCCGTGCAGACCTTTTCTCATTATGTCAACGCAACCACTTTACAGGGATCTGTACAGGTTATACCGCTCGGACCGGCTGCTTCTCAGATTGCCATTAAGCAACTTGGCACAAACGGAGGAGGATTTTTTAATGCCAACAGCGCTCATCCTTTTGAAAATCCAACACCTTTTTCCAACTTTTTGGAATTGTTTGCGATTATCATTATTTCAGCAGGGTTAGTATTTACATTCGGTCATTATATGAAGTCAAAACGCCAGGCAAGAGCTATTTTTATTACCATGTTTATTCTCTTTTCGATTGGTCTTGCCATATCACTTTGGGCCGAGTACAGTCATAACAATGTGTTGAATGTTTCAGGTGCAATGGAAGGAAAGGAAACCCGCTTTGGAGTAATGAACAGTGTTCTCTGGTCAGTTACCAGCACAGTTACATCAAATGGTTCCGTGAATGCCATGATTGATAGTCTTTCACCATTGACGGGCTTAGTAGCCATGTTCAACCTTATGTTGGGTGAAATCATTTTTGGAGGGGTAGGATCCGGATTATATGGGATAATAATCTTCATCATACTTACTGTTTTTATTGCAGGACTCATGGTCGGACGTACTCCTGAGTACCTCGGTAAGAAAGTGGAAGCATTTGAGATGAAAATGGTAATCCTTGCAATCTTAGCGCCAAGTATTGTCATCAAATTATTTTCAGCCATTGCCTGTTCGGTACCTGCAGGGCTATCAAGCCTTAATAATGCGGGCCCTCATGGGCTTTCTGAAATATTGTATGCATTCAGCTCAGCTGCAGGAAATAATGGTAGCGCATTTGGGGGACTCAATGCAAATACCGTTTTCTATAACCTGATGATAGGATTTGGCATGCTGATAGGCCGTTTTGGCATAATAATACCGGTAATGGCGGTTGCAGGAAGTATGGCCAGGAAAAAGATCACCCCGGTATCATCCGGCACTTTCAGAACCGACAACTGGTTGTTTGTGATATTACTGATAGGTGTCATTCTTATTGTCGGAGGACTGACCTTCTTTCCTCCGCTGGCGTTAGGTCCCATCGTGGAACATTTATTAATGAACCTGGGTGTTGGCTTTTAATTTATAATATGAATAGAATGGAAAAGCAAAATATTAGTCAATTGTTTACAAGAGAAATTGCGATACAGGCAATTAAAGATTCTTTTATAAAATTGAACCCGGCTGTTCTGGTGAAAAATCCGGTTATCTTCATTGTAGGTATTGGCGCTCTGATGACAACTGTGGTTGTGTTTTCTGATATTTTCAACAATCATTTTTCTAACTTTAACCTTCAGATAACTCTCTGGCTTTGGTTTACAGTACTGTTTGCCAACTTTGCTGAGGCAGTTGCTGA
Organism: Bacteroidales bacterium; assembly: GCA_025358645.1. Taxonomy (GTDB): domain Bacteria; phylum Bacteroidota; class Bacteroidia; order Bacteroidales; family VadinHA17; genus LD21. Next base: position 16,012 of record JANYIW010000344.1, on the reverse strand, counting down.
AGGGCGTGGCAAAGCTCAGGCAGATAGTCTGCGCAAAAGCCGAACCCAGACAAAAGCCCGCAAACTGGTTCATAATAAGGTAGAATTGGTGTTAGCAATTGATTTGAGAAAAGGAGATAATGTCGTTTGTGACGCCGGAGATATTATCCCTGCTGATGGAGATGTAGTTGAAGGAATTGCCAGCGTAGATGAATCGGCAATTACAGGGGAATCAGCGCCTGTAATACGTGAGAGCGGCGGTGACCGTAGTGCAGTGACCGGTGGAACAAAAGTAATCAGCGACCGGATTACTATTAAAGTAACATCCGAACCAGGTTTTACATTTCTTGACCGGATGATTGCATTGGTCGAGGGTGCAAAACGACAGAAAACGCCAAATGAAATAGCATTAATCATCCTCTTGTCAGGTCTTACAATTATTTTCCTTTTAGTAGTAGTTTCTTTGCCTGCATATTTTGGATACAGTCTGAAAGCTTCCGGCATTTCCCAGAGTCATAACCTTACACTACCTGTTCTGATTTCACTTCTTGTCTGCCTCATTCCAACAACAATCGGCGGTTTGTTGAGCGCTATTGGAATAAGTGGAATGGACAGGCTGTTACGGAAGAATGTTATTGCTACAAGCGGCAGAGCCATAGAAGCGGCAGGCGATACAGATGTTTTACTGCTCGATAAAACCGGAACAATTACATTGGGAAACCGCATGGCTACAGAGTTTATTCCAGCTGATGGCATTACAAAAGAACAACTGGCTGATGCTGCTCAATTAGCTTCACTTGCTGATGAGACACCTGAAGGCCGGTCGGTAGTCGTCCTGGCCAAGGAACAGTTTAACATCAGAGCCAGGGAAATGCAGCCTCTGGATACAGTATTTATACCATTTACTGCACAAACAAGTATGAGCGGTATTGATCTGAAAAATCCCAACGGTCAATTACGCAGTATCCGAAAAGGTTCTTCCAATGCAATCAGAAAATTCATCGAAAATAACAATGGATTTTTTCCTAAAAATGTAGAAGAGATTGTTTCCGAACTTTCACGGCAGGGAGCTACCCCTCTGGTTGTTGCAGAAAATAATCAGGTCCTTGGTGTCATCCATCTTAAAGATATTGTGAAAGGTGGTATTAAGCAACGTTTTGCACAGCTCAGGAAGATGGGTATACGTACAATTATGATCACCGGCGATAACCCACAGACTGCTGCTGCAATAGCTGCTGAAGCCGGTGTGGATGATTTCCTTGCTGAGGCAAAGCCCGAAGATAAGCTCAATAGGATAAGAGAAGAACAAGCTAACGGTCATCTGGTAGGAATGATCGGCGATGGCACCAATGATGCACCTGCCCTTGCACAGGCCGATGTAGGTTTAGCAATGAATACCGGCACACAGGCTGCCCGTGAAGCCGGGAACATGGTTGATCTTGACAGTAATCCAACAAAGCTTATTGAAGTAGTTGAAACAGGAAAGCAGTTGCTCATGACCCGGGGAGCTTTAACAACGTTCAGCATTGCAAACGATGTAGCTAAATATTTCGCCATAATTCCTGCTATTGCCACACCATTGTATGTTACATCTTCCGGAGTAGCTCCGTTAGGTGTACTTAATATAATGAAACTTAATTCTCCTGAAAGCGCCATTCTGAGCGCGGTTATATTCAATGCATTAATTATTGTCGCCCTTATACCGCTTGCCCTGAAAGGCGTAAAATACCGGCCAATTTCAGCTAACCGGGTATTGGCATTGAACATTGTTATTTATGGTATTGGAGGCATTATTGTTCCATTTATAGGAATTAAGTTGATCGACATGTTACTTGTTTCCATACACATGCTTTAGAAAGTGCAGCAATCAAATAATTAACAGAGATTATTATGAAAACACAAATAAAAATAGCCTTAAAATATTTACTGGTGATGACAATCCTCACAGGAATCATTTATCCGTTGTTGATGACCGGTTTGGCTCAGATTTGTTATCCCTCAAAAGCTAATGGAAGCCTGATAATGAAGGATGGTAAGATTATAGGCTCTGAGCTTATTGGACAGAAGTTCGATAGCAGTATCTATTTCTGGTCGAGGCCATCAGCCATTGGTTATAACCCCATTCCATCAGGAGCCTCCAACTACGGGCCAACGAGTGACACTTTAAAAAAGCAGGTCACTGCGCGTCGTGTTTTATTTGCGAAAATAAATTCATTGTCGGATGAATCTGTTATTCCGAAAGAAATGATTTTTGCATCGGGAAGTGGACTCGATCCACATATCTCCCCCGAAGCTGCTTTAATGCAGGTTGATCGTATTTCCCAATTCAGACATTTCGACATTACCCGAAAAGAAGAACTTTTGAAAAAAATAAAGGATATGACTCAGGCGCCACAGTTTTTATATCTCGGCGAGCCGCGTGTTAATGTGCTGATGTTAAATTTAATGCTTAATAAAATTTAAGACAATAAACTGATAACGAGTAACCCAATATGGAAGACCAGGCAGCAGCATTAATTTCCAGATTTGAAAAAAAGTAGGACTATATGGACTTTAAAGACAACCGTCCGGATCCCGATGAACTTTTAGCCTCTTTAAAGTTGGAGGAAGAAAAAAGCAAGAGGGGCAAACTTAAGATATTCTTTGGTATGTGTGCCGGTGTGGGTAAGACTTATACCATGCTTCAAACAGCGCACGCTGAGAAGTTAAAAGGCTGTGATATTATTATTGGTTATGTTGAGACACACAACCGAAAAGAAACAGCCGATCTGGCGGATGGATTTGAATTAATTCCCCGTAAAACATATCAATACAAATCGACCACTGTTTCCGAGATGGATCTGGATGCGATAATTGCCCGGAAACCACGGATTGTTCTTGTTGACGAACTTGCACATACAAATGCCCCCGGTAGCCGGCATGCGAAAAGGTATCAGGATGTTTTGGAAATTCTTGATAATGGTATTAACGTTTATACTACAGTCAATGTACAGCATCTGGAAAGCCGTTCAGATACCGTTGCGCAGATTACCGGGATAATTGTCCGGGAAACCCTGCCAGATGAAATATTTGAAAACGCTGATGAAATTGAGGTCATAGACCTTACTCCTGATGAATTAATGCAAAGACTTTCTGATGGCAAAGTATACACGCCAGAAAGATCAAAAGAAGCTATTGAGAGTTTTTTCCGCAAAGGAAACATTACTGCATTACGGGAAATGGCTTTACGAATAGTCGCCGACAGGGTAGATAAACAGCTCCATGAATACATGCAGCTTAAACGCATCAAAGGCCCGTGGAAATCGGGATTACACCTTTTAGTTGCAGTAAGTCATACCCAGCAATCCGCTAAATTGCTAAGATGGGCTAAAAACCTTTCTTACACAATGGGTGCAGATCTGCAGGCAATTTACGTGGAAACATCATACAGACCGGATTTAAAAGAAAGTGAACAATTAAATAAAAATATCACTCTTTCAAGACAGTTAGGTATTAAATTCCGCTTTGTTACCAATAGTGATATGGTCAAAGCAATAGTGGATTTTGCTCAGAAAGAAAATATTACACATATAATAATTGGTAAACCACGCGTTCGTAACCTTTTGACCCTTTTGCGCCTTGGTAATTTTGTGAACAGGCTAATAAGATACAGCGGCAATATTGATGTGTATATCTTAGGTTCCGATCTTCAGTCGAAAGACAAGTTTAGGGAGAAAGTCTCTCTTCCTTCATTCACTTCAAATATACGGCAATATTTTACAGCTTCATTAATAATTATTGTCACTGCAATTATCTGCTTTTCTATCAAAGAATTTATAGGTTATCAAGTCGTTTCTTTTGCATTATTATTCGTTGTTTCAACCCTTGCCTTTTTCTTCGGAACCGGACCGATTCTTCTGTCCGCTTCATTGAGCGCACTTATTTGGGATTTCTTTTTTATACCACCGCCTTATACTCTTCATGTCGATAGACCGGAAGACATGTTAATGCTGATAATGTTCTTTATCATAGCCTTGCTGAGCGGGGTGCTGACATCAAGGATTAAGAGGCAGGAGATGAAAATAAGGATTCGTGAAGAACGTACAAATGCTTTGTACCAACTCACAAGAGAACTCTCAACGGCCAATGGTATAGATGAGGTTATCAGTATTGCAAAAAACGATATCCGTAAATATTTTAATCTTAATTGCAGGATTTTGCTTAAAAATGAAGATAATAAGCTTGATTATCCAACTCAGAAAGATACGACTTTCACCATTTCAAAGAACGATATGAGTGTCGCAATTTGGACATTCCAACACTCGGTTAAGGCAGGAAAGCATACAGATACTTTACCGTCTGCTAAATATACATTTTACCCATTAAAAGGAAATCAGATGAATCTCGGGGTAATTGCAATTCAACACGAAATTATATTTACGCAGGGTGAAGAACAATTCTGGGAGGCATTTATTTCCCAGATATCCGGAAAGTTCGAACGGGAATACCTCCGCGGCATGGCTAAACAAGCATTTATATTAAACGAGTCCGACAAGCTCTACAAAACGCTTTTTAACTCAATATCGCACGAGCTTCGTATACCTGTTGCAACAATTATGGGCGCTTCCGACTCTTTGCTTACAACTCAGCATACTGATGAAATACGTAATGAACTTTCTTATGAAATTTTCAAGGCTTCTAAAAGACTGAACCGTCTTATTGAAAATCTTCTGAATATGTCCAGACTTGAAAGTGGAAGGATAACTCCACGATTTGATTGGTGCGATATTCATGATCTGATAAATAAAGTCACTGAAAGCCTGCAGGACGAACTCAAACTTTTCAGTCTGCACATTGTTATTCCTGACGACATGCCCTTTGTAAAGATAGATTTCGGTTTAATGGAACAGGTACTTTACAATCTTATTTATAATGCAACCCAGTATGCTTCCACTTCTACAAATCTGAGGATTAAAGCATTCTATGACAATGGAATAATGACTTTGCAGGTTATGGACAGAGGTCCGGGCTTTCCTGCCAAAGAAATTTCACTTATATTTAACAAATTCTACAGAGTCGAAGGATCAAAAGCCGGAGGTACAGGACTGGGCCTGTCAATTGCAAAAGGTTTTACAGAGGCACACAAGGGAACAATAACAGTTGAAAACAGACAAAATGGTGGCGCAAAATTTACTATTAAAATACCAACAGAAATACCGCAGGAGGAATTAAAGGGAATAACAACTAATAAATGAATTTACCCGAAACAATACTGGTTATAGACGATGAAGTTCAGATACGCCGTTTGCTTGAGATTACTCTTTCATCGAATGGGTTTAAAATTTCAGAGGCTGGTACCGGGCGGGAGGGACTCGTTTCTGCTGCAACACATCACCCTGCGCTTATTATTCTTGACCTGGGATTACCTGATATTGATGGAATCGAAACCCTGAAAAAAATCAGGGAATGGTACCAGAAACCAATTATAATACTTTCTGTTAAGAATTCTGAGGATGATATAATCAATGCACTTGATAATGGGGCAAATGATTACCTGACCAAACCATTTAAAACGGGGGAGCTCCTTGCACGCATAAGAGTTGCACTGAGACAGAACCAGGGCAGTGAAGTTGATCCGATCCTTACGTTCGGCACACTCACAATAGATCTGGCAAATCATATAGCCCGTAAGAACGAGGAAATATTAAAGTTAACTTCTACTGAGTTTTCTTTGCTTGCACTTCTTGCAAAGAACTCCGGAAGAGTACTGACACATCAGAGTATTTTAAAGGAAATATGGGGTTTCGGATATATTGGTCAGACACAAATTTTAAGAGTATTTGTGGCACAACTGAGGAAAAAGATTGAAGATGATCCGGCAAAACCAAAGCTTCTGATTACTGAATCGGGAATCGGATATAGGTTTCATGAATAGGATATAGGGGGTAATCAAAACTCTATTATCTTCTCTACTTTGTTGCTTTTCAGATACTGTTTCAGAATGACCTGGATATCGCTGTTATCGCCAGATGTTTTAATACACTCATGCACTGCAGTAAGTCCGAATCCCATATCATTAATGTTAAAATATCCGTAACCTGAGTATTTCCCATTGACGATCTTCACAGCGCAGCGCTCTTCATCATAGTGACCTTTATCGATTATAAAAAAGTTACGCCTGGTAAAGATGAATTCATCGGTTGCTTTTGATGCCCGTTCATTATAGTCATGCGTGGACTCTTTTCCGATACATGCCCCTTTGCAGATTCCTACCTGATAATGAAAACAAGCTCCCTCAGTTTCGTAGAGACCCGATAATTTCTGACATAGGCGGTAAGTTTCAACAAGCGAACCCAGTTTTGATTTTGTTTTTTCTTTTGAGGTGAACACTGAAACAGGCGCTTCATCATCGGTAATTTGCCCATACCTGTAATTCAGATATCCATTCTGATCAAAAAAACTAAAAATACCCCATTGAAATCCGGTCCTTCGTTGTGCTCTGTTATAAACAGGCTTATTAAGCTTAATTTCAAAAGATTCCTTAAGGAGGGCAATAAGTTCACTCCCGGTTGTTTCCCAATCAATATCCGCGATAAGATCCCGCATTTCCATCGAACGATTGGTCGAATTGTTTGAAAGGTGAGTTGCAATTCTCTGCTGGAGATTTCGACTCTTTCCAATATAAATCAGATTGCCAGTCTCATTATAGAAATAATAAACTCCTGGTTCATCAGGAATACTGTCAACTTTGGCGATATCGAGCTTCGGATTTAACTTCGATACCATCGTGTTTTTCAGAAGGGATGTCTTGCTTCCATTAATTTCAATATCTCTGGCAATAAGGATTTCTAGTAGCTTCACCGTAGCCAAAGCATCTCCGGAAGCCCTGTGTCTTCCATTAATTGAAATATTCAGATCATTGCAGATATTACCTAAACTGTATGACTTATGTCCTGGGATAAGTTTTCTGCTGAGAGCAACTGTATCGAGAATATTTCGCTTGAAATTAAAACCAAGTGACTTATATTCCTCTCTGATGAAGGAATAGTCAAACCGTGCATTATGCGCAACAAAGGTTCTGCCTTCTGTCAGTTCAATTATCTTTTTCGCGATCTCATAAAAACGAGGAGCATCTTCAACCATCTCATTTGTAATCCCTGTAAGGTTTGTAATAAAATATGGTATATTCCTTTCAGGGTTAACAAGAGAAACAAATTCCCCGGTAATCTCATTCCCATCATGAAGATAAACGGCGATTTCAGTTATTTTTTCATTCCGTGCACTCCCGCCTGTGGTCTCAATATCAATTATCGCATACATCTGTTGAAATCTCCATTGAATTAAGACTACGAATATAATGAGAATTGAAGGTTGATTACATTAGAGTTTGTATTTTTGTGATGACAATACCTGTTTCTCATGAATGAATGTTACGGTAAGAAGTTCATACTTAATGGAAACCTGCAACCTGCTGAAATGTTCGATAAGTCGCTGGTTTATGAAGGTGATTCTGTTTACGAAGTTTTAAGGATGGTGAAAGGAAATCCAATATTTTTTCCTGATCATATAGAACGGCTCGTGTCTAGTGTAAAACTTCAGAAAAAAAAATTCCTGTCTGATATCCCCACACTCAGAAAAGCTATTATTAGCCTGACAAGGTCAGACAAAAAGCTTGAGTCAAATCTGAAGATAGTTTTTAATTATAATAATGGGGTGGCCAATTTTCTTGTCTATTTTATTGAATCCAGTTATCCAACTGAAAAGCAGTATAGAAATGGAGTTAAAGGCGTCCTGTTTTTTGCAGAACGGAAAGATCCTGAATCAAAAGTAATAAATCATAAACTCAAATCAGATGTCTATCACAAACTAATTCTTGAGGGTGGCTATGAAGCTATACTGGTAAATGAAAATAATCTTATCACTGAAGGAAGCAAATCTAATATTTTCTTTCTGAGGGGAGAAACCCTTGTAACTGCTCCGGACAACTTTGTCCTAAGTGGTATTACCAGGAAAAAGATTCTTGAAATCTGTACAGAGAATAAGATTAGTGTGGAATTTTCCTTTGTCAAGGTTGATGATATCAAAGAATATGATGGAGTATTTATGACCGGAACATCACCGATGGTTCTTCCTTTTAATTGTATTGACGATACGTTATTCAATGTAAAATTTCCATTAATTGAAAGATTAAGAAATCTTTACCTGAAAAAAGCTGACGCGAGTACCAGCCTCTTCAGGTCTGAATAACAGAGCTGATTAGAACATACTGAAAGATAAATTATTATATTTGTACCCTCATTAATTCAAACCTGTATTGTATGGCAAGTGTAAGAGAACTTAAAAAGGATATTGAATACCTTATTTTTGAAGTGATTTCAGATTGTTTTGTCTATTCAAATATTCATCCTGAAAATAAATCTGATGAATTGTCAGTATTGATTTCAGAGGCAGTTGAATTCAGAAACGACCTCATCGCCCGGGTAAATAATCCAGATGGTAAAGATAATCCCAAAATCGTGAAAGCTTACTATAAGACTGTGTCAAAAGATCTTCTTGTTGGCGTAGACAAGCTATTTGAAAGACTGAGTACAATATCTGCTAAGAAAGAGTAAAGTTTATGTAAACCTGGTTACCACAACAAGTACATTTTCCTTTTTCATCAAGGTTTACCAATCTTGTTTTATATCCTGATCTTATGGTTACTACAGTGCCGCATACGGGACATAATGTATTTTGTCCGGTGGATGTCTGGCTATTCCCTATATAAACGTAATCCAGATATTCAGAAGCAATATCAAAAAGTTTTTTCAGCGATTCTTCCGGAGTGGCAGGACTAACTCTTTTATAAGTAGGGAAGTATCCGCTGAGATGAAAAGGTATATTTTTCCCAAGTTCCCCCGACATCCATTGCACCTGCAATGCCATTTCCTTTTCGTCATCATTTAGTCCGGGGATAACCAGGGTGGTTACTTCCAGATGTTTTCCTGAGCCGGCAATCTGTTTCAAACTGTTTTTAACAGGTTCTAATTCAGCTCCTGTAAGTTTCCTGTAAAAATTATTATTGAATGCTTTAAGATCAATATTAAATGCATCGATGAATCCGATTATTTCGTTCAGAGGTTCACTGTTGACAAATCCATTGCTGACCATTACTGTGTGTAACCCCTCTTTTTTAGCCGATTCAGCTATATCTTTCATGAACTCAAACCAGATAACAGGCTCATTATAAGTAAAGGATACTCCAATATTCTTTTCGGCTTTAAGAGCATCCTTGATAATTTTATTAATGGTAACCTCTGGCATAAGACTTTCAGGAATTTTCTGGGAAATATGGAAATTCTGGCAAAAATCACATCTCATATTACAACCGAATGATCCAATCGATAAAATGTTTTGTCCGGGGAAATAATTATACAAAGGTTTTTTTTCTACCGGGTCGAGAGAATAGCCTGATACAACCCCATAAGTCATCAGTTCGATTTTTTCACCGGTATTCTTCCTTACACCGCAAATTCCTGTTTTACCAAATGCTAATTTGCAATAGTGAGGGCAAAGCAGACATTGGAGCTTATCATTGTTTCTTTTAAAAAGAGGTAACATCCTGTTATATTTTATGTTGTTATGATGTTATATTCTTCAACGGAATTGTAAACTTGAATTCGCTGCCTTCGCTATTTTTGTTTTCAACCCAAATTCTGCCACCAAGTTTTTCCACAAATTCTTTGCAAAGTTTGAGTCCGAGACCGGTTCCCTGCTCTTTTTCAGTTCCGGGCATAGAATTTTTCACATCAATAAAGAACAACGTTTCGATCCTGTCCTCAGGAATACCAATTCCATTATCTTTCACAGAAACAATGACTTCATTTGTTGTCATTGTTGAACTGACAATAACTTTACCGGATTTATAAGTGTATTTTAATGCATTGCTTAAAATATTCCTTAATATGGTATTGATCATATCTTTATCTGTATTGACAAAAAGATCTTCATTTACTTCGCTTAAAATTTTTATCTCTTTATTAGTTGCAGTTAATTGGAGATTTGATATATTTTGCTCAATGATATCTTTTAAATTTATTTTATTCGGAGATATTTTTAAAAGTCCGGTTTGAGATCTTGACCAGTCAAGAAGGTTTTGAAGAATTGAATAGCCTCCTTTTGCCGAAACATTCAATATCATTGCCAGGTCTTTAATATTTTCATGGCTTATCTGATCAATATTCTCAAATAGCAATTCAGAAGCTCCGAGCAGACTGGTAAACGGATTTTTCAGATCATGCGCAACTATATTGAAAAACTTATCTTTGGTGGTAACAAGTTCTTTTAACTGGACCTCACTCTTTTTCAGAATTTCTGCAGTTTTATTTCGCTCAGCTATAAGGCCAATCTGCTTTGCAATTGCGTCCAGTAAATGTAATTCCTCTTTTATGAATGGACCTTCATAGCACACCTGCTTTTCCTTCAGATAACAGATCTCAACTTTACCGACAGATTTCCCATTCACAATTATTTTACTTACAAGCATCCAGGATGTTTCCTGGAAGCCTGCTGTCTGAAAGCTCTGTTCCTCAAGCACAATTCGAGCTTCAGTTATCTCAGGATACTGCCAGCTAAGAGGGAGGAGCATTACGGCATTATTCAATATTTTTTCAAATGTGATGTCAGGCAACTCGGTCAGCGCCAGAATACTATAAAGACAATTTAGTTCCATATACCGCTTCTTGAGCGCTGTCTCAACCTTTTTGCGCTCGGTTATGTTTATAACAAGCCCTGTAATTTTGAGCGGTATTCCATTTAAATCTTTTTTTTCAATTGAACCAATGTCATAGAACCATTCATAATTTCCAGATTTAGTTAAAATCCGGTATTCAACTTCATATTTATCTGATTTCCCATCAATGTGCAATTGCATTGCATTCATTGCCTTGTCATAATCTTCTGGATGAACCAATGCCATGAAATCCTTATAATGGTTGAACTTTTCCTTAGGATAACCCAGCATTTCAGCTTTCCGTTTATGAAAAGAAACATTGCCTGTAGGCAAATCCAATTCCCACCAGGCCATTTTTGCTGCCATCATTGCATTCTCAAGTCTTGAACTATTCTCCTTATGAAGTAGTTTGGCATCGACACTTTTGTAATCCATTTTCATTTCCAGATGATTACTGTTTTATTGTTTTAGTTTCAAGAGAAAAAGATGCTGGTGTTATTAGCGAGCAGGCCCCATTAAAGCATGACCTCGGTTTGGGTTAACATTGATTGTCAAAGCTACTGATTTTTCCAGAATATTTAATTTAATGATTTTATGTGTCAATATTAAGTATTATTATGTATTAAGATATTGATCTGGCAGTCAATTAATTTCCGATCATTATGTTATTAGCATTAGTTTTAGGTAACTTGGAAGACTATTTAAATATTTCTAATGATAATTATTGATTATTCTAATTTAAGAAACGATCTAAATAAAATCACAAACATCTCATTATGAAGATACTAATGATTGAAGATGATCCTAAAATATCATCATTCGTCAAGATTGGATTGGAAAGTCAAAATTGTATGGTCGATATTGCTTATGATAGTACAATCGGAGAAAGGCTCGCTTTGAGAGGAAAATATAATGTAATTATTCTTGATGTTATAATACCAGGTATCTCCGGGCTTGATTTATGTAAAAAAATCCGGAATAATAGTATTCTGACGCCAATATTAATTTTGACATCTCTTGACTCTGTTGAAGATAAGCTTGCCGGATTTGATTGTGGAGCTGATGATTATCTTGTGAAACCATTCAGTTTTCAGGAACTTTCTGCGCGAGTAAAAGCATTGGATAGGAGAAACAGGGAATCCATGGTAAATCCTGTTTTAAAAGTTCTGGATCTGGAACTTGATTCATTAGCAAGAACAGTTAAAAGAGACGGGAAGAAGATAAATCTGACTGCAACCGAATTTAAAATTCTTGAATTATTATTAAGTAACAAGGGTAAAGTATTTGAAAGAATACATATAGCAGAGAAAATATGGGGCTATTCATTTAATTCAGGAACAAACGTAATTGATGTTCATATCAACTCACTCAGGAAGAAAATTGATAAAGATTTCCCTCAGAAACTTATACATACAAAAAAAGGGTTTGGATATATTCTGAGTGAAGAGGAACAGAGTTAAAAGGAGCTCTCAGAGGCTTCGAAAGGTATACCACTAAATGGTTGTTTGCCCGCAGGCAAACAACACGTCAGCGGCTGACAACAGAGTCAATTGTATTGATTAAAACAGACTTGATTAAATCAGCTTATAAAAATTAAAATTTGATAATAAAAAGACCCATCTGTTCTTCGCTTGCTGAAATCAATTTCCAACCAAGTGGCTGACCTGAATCATCTTTTGATGCATAGATCCTCCATCTGTAGGTACGGCCATTCTGAAGTGCCTGTCCTGTACCATCAGAATTATATGTGACAGTAGTTTGTGTCTTTGCAACCATTACTTTTCTTGTCAAAGGAGTCCCCGATATTCCACCCCAAACAGTGGCGCCGTTCATATCCATAACCTCAATTACATAGTAATCAGAGCTTGAATATGCATTCCATGAAAATACAGGAGTAATTGTTGAAACTTCAACGGGGATAGTAGTTGTTAATGCATTTGAAGGACTGTTAAGCTGGACTGCTCCTGTAAGACTAAAGTCAAGACTTACACTATTGGAATTAATTGTTACAATAGGTTCCCCTGATTTAATTATCCCGTCTGGATCAACTACCTTATTATCGTTCGACCATGAAGCCCGGGCCAGAAAGGTTCCATTAGGAACGTGACTCATGGAATAAGTTCCACCACTTGTTTTTACAGTCAGTCCTGGTATTGTTGAATTTGTTCCGGGAATTACAAGAGACACATCAACATCAATATTAGTAGTCGCCAAAAAAGCAACATTCCCTGATACTACTCCGGTTGCCCCTGAGCTTAGAACAATATCTGCAGCTACGGCTTTTGTGTTTTGTGCAACAGAAATATTTACCGAACTGGAATTATATGAAGCAAGATAGCCTTTGACAGAATAAGATCCCACAGGTATGTTATAAATTGTAAAATTACCATTGGTATTTGTCGTCCCGCTAAATGTACTTCCATTCCCTGATACAATTGTGAGAACTCCGGATTTGGGTGTTGATCCTTCAAGAATCCTCCCTGTTACATATCCTGCATTACTAACTGAGGATGCAACCATCTGGTAACTTGCAACAGTTTTCATTCCGACAGTTACAATAACGGGAACAGCTGATACTCCAACGGGAGGTACAGAATTGTATCCTTGTTTGGAGATCATAATCAAATATGTTCCGGCCGTTATAGAAATACTGTATTTCCCATCTGACCCGCTTGATGTTGAATAAGATGCCGGTGAATTGTCAACAGCATTGAAAAATTCAATATCTGCACTGGCAAGAGATGCTCCACCCTGAGTGTTGGTAATAGTCCCTTCAACCGTTCCATTTGTAGGATTTGAATCGTTTTTTTTGCATGCAACAATTACCATGCAAGTAAAGAGAGCGAGGATAAAAATTTTTTTCATAAGATTCAATTTTTAGATAATTAAAAAATTAAGCATCAAATATAGAACCGCGAACATGAATATTTCATGAATTTTTAATGGGAAGAGATTTTAAAACCTAACGAACTATTTAATCTTTCATTTGTTTTTACAATATTAAACAAGACTGTAGAATTTACAGTTCTTATTAAATATTTTAAAGCCATGGACTTAAGCAAAAAGAAATGCATACCATGTGAAGGCGGTATCCCTCCTTTGACTGAAAAAGAGATTACAGATTATAAAAGACATATTTCCGGGGACTGGAAAGTTATAGATAACAATAAAATTACTAAGGAGTATTTTTTTGTCAGTTATCGTCATACTATAGATTTTGTAAACAAGGTTGCAGATATAGCCGAAGAGGAGGGGCATCATCCCGTTTTACATATTTATTTTGGCAGGGCAGTGATTGAACTATGGACTCATTCAATTAACGGATTATCGGAGAATGATTTTATTCTCGCTTCCAAAATAGATAAATTATAGTTTTACTTTAAAGTACAATGCAAAACTTTTCTTGGGGGAAACTGGAAAGGGGATCATTTGAAATAAAATTTATATGCTTGAATATTAGTATTATGCTCCTAATGAAATATTGTCTTTATATTATAGTTATTGATTGCTGATTTTCATATTATTGATCAAACAGTTAAATTGCGAGTAAATGGAAGAGTATGTAGTTAAGATTCTGGATATAAATCAAGTTACGCATAATGTTAAGAGGTTTCAGTTTGAAAAGCCATTGGGTTACTCATTTAAACCAGGTCAGGCTACCGATGTATCTATTAATGTTCCTGCATTAAGAAATGAAAAGAGACCATTCACTTTTACAAGCTTAAATTCTGCTGAATATCTCGAATTTACAATTAAAATTTATACAGATCATAACGGAATAACAAATGAACTGGGTAAGCTAAAATCTGGTTCTGAGTTGATTATCAGAGATGTGTGGGGCGATATTTCATATAAGGGAGAAGGAGTATTTATTGCTGGTGGAGCAGGAATTACACCTTTTATTTCCATTTTCAGAGATCTTCAACAAAGGAATAAAATTGGAGGTAACGTATTGATCTTCGCCAATAAAACAAAAAATGATATAATTCTGGAAAGTGAATTGAAGCGCCTGTTAGGAAATTCATTTATTAATATTTTATCAAATGAAAAGGTGGAAGGTTATTCTTTTGGATTTATTACTGAAGAATTTCTTAAAGTCAACATTCCAAAACATTTAAGGAATTTCTATTTATGCGGACCTCCAACAATGATGGAGGCAATTCTTAAACAATTGTCAGGGCTGGGTGTCAGCGAGAACTTAATAACTATGGAGAAAATGTAATAAAACGTACATACTAGTTGTGGCTCAAATTCTTAAAATGAAAACTATTTTGATTTTTGTCTCCACTCTCGATGGTAAAACTACCAAATGGGGAGATCCTATGATAAGGTCCTGGTCATCTCAGGATGATCAGGATTATTTTGATGCTATCTGGAATGATACCAGGATTATAATTATGGGTAGCGGTACTTTTAGACCGGATCCTGTAAAGCCGGACTCAAAACATCTTTTTTTAGTTTTAACCAGAGATCCTGATAAGTTTAAAAGCTATGAAGTACCCGGACAACTGGAATTTACCAATGAATCTCCGCTACACCTTATTAAACGAATTGAAGAAGGGTTAGAGAAAAAGATACTTATTGTTGGGGGTGCACAAATTGCAACAGCATTCCTCAGAGAACAACTAATCGATGAATTGTGGCTTACCTTTGAGCCAAAAATATTTGGAATGGGCGCAGGTATTGTGATCGACGAAAAACTTGATATAAAGTTGAACCTGATAAGTTGTGACAGAGTAAATGAAATTGGAACCTTAATGACAAAATATAAGGTATTACGGAATGAGAAGAAAATGAACAAAAAGTGACAGAATTTGAGCGCTAGTCTCCAAAATCAAGCTTCTTGAATATAGCCAGTTTCAAGGCAAGTTTTAAATACAACCAATACGTCAGCGGGTGACAACAGAGTCAACTGTATTGATTCAAATAGACTTGATTAAATCAGCTTATAAAAATTATTATTTGATATTAAAAAGACCCATTTGTCAGCGATTCAGCTCAAAAAGAATATTGTTGAAAATTAAACAGTTACAATAGGTTGTAAAAAATATTTTTCCGGCTAATTTTGTACGGTGGGAGATAAAAATGGGGCTGAGCCCCAACTTACTGGTTCTCAGTATAATGTTCTCTCATTTCGTTCTTTTTTTTGCCATAAGGGGTTAAGAGGAACTTATGGCGTTTTTCATTGATGCAAATATACATGCTATTTATTTGATATACAATTATTTAGTGTGTATTTTGCATCTTTTTTACATGTTTTTATATTGAGAGAACCATGTAAAAACACTACCGCGGCGGAAAAAGGGAAAATCGTCTTATCCCGTATTAAAAATGTCATTGAGA
>JANYIW010000342.1 GCA_025358645.1 Bacteroidales bacterium | reverse complement strand
GGCCAGTTTTTTTCCAGGTAATCGGTAGCATAGCCACCCATAGTCCAGTTATGACCATCGGCGCTCACTTCTCCGTTTACATAGAAATTATCAAGAAGTACAAATTCACGGGCAAGTGCATGCTGATTAGGTGTTATATTTTCGCCAAAAAGCACAAGATTGGGATCTCCGTCACCTTCGGGGATATCTCCCAGTACCTGGTCATAAGTACGATTCTCCTTAATAATGTAAAAAACATGTTTGATCGGGGAGGGATCACCAACTTTCATTGGGATTGGATTGCCTGCTGCTCCTTCGGATACCAGCTCGGTATTCTTGTTATAAGGAGTATTATTATAAACAACCCGTGAATAAACAGCCATTTGACCGGCATCAGGTGTTTTCAGAATTGAAAGTGTTCCCCTGAAGAGACCACCTATATATTGTACTTTAATTTTTTGTTCCTTCTCTGCAGCCTGATAAACTACCTCACCTTCCTTACGGGTTGGATTCGGGCCGTAAGGATTTGCATGTGAAGCTAACCCTTTCCCATTACTAACCAGAATTTTGTCTTTTGCAGTTCTTACACAGGTAGGATACCAGGCGGCAGGAATAAATCCTTTACTAACGCTCGATCCGGGCTTACTGATATCAAATACTGCAAGACAGTTATTATCAGCATTTGCAATGAAAAGAGTCTTTTCATCACTGCTCAAAGCCACACTGTTTGTTGTTGAACCTGAAGGTGATCCGGGATATAGCGCCGAATTAAGTGTTTCAATTACTTTCAATAGCTTTGTATCAATTACCGACACAGAGTTATCATTTGCATTTGCAACAAACAGGTAAATCCCATTCCTGGTAATACATAAATCGTTGGGATTATCGCCAACAGTAACTGAACCAGTCATCTTTTGCTGATCTGTATCAAAAAGCAGAATTTTATCGCAGCCCCAGCATGAAATGTACAATATTTTATGGTTTGGGGATAAAAGACAGGTATAACCTTCTCCTCCCAAAGGATACTGTGAGACTACCTTTTTAGATTGAGTATCCAGGACGTAAAGGGAATTGTTTTCTTTCGTCACTACATACATTCTGCTTCTGGCATCATCAAGTGCAATTCCTGCAACAGATATCTTTACAGGCCAGGGTTTCCCAATCCGGATTGAATCATATACTGAAAGGCGGTTGTTTTTGATTGCATACCTGATAATTATGTTATCATTCCCTCCGGAAGCATACAAATACTTCCCGTTATCAGAGAAGGTCAATCCCAGCCAGGACTTTTTGATTATGATTGAGTCGAGGATTACCTCCTTCTCTATATCCACAAGTTGAATTGTCTGATCACTCTCCCCGTTATTTGTTATTGCTGCAAGTTTTTTTGATGGCGATACAGCAATATTCAAAGGCAGATCGCCCAGAGGCAGTAATTTTCCCACAGGTGTCAGCTTCCATCCATTTGGCAGAGAAACTCGATGAGATTCAATTTCATTCACAGTCTGAGCCGGAAGAGTAAGTGTCAATCCAAATAGGAATATCTGAAATAGAATCAGGGTCTTTATAAAGTGTCCGTTCATTTTCATAGGTCAGTTAACTAAAATTAATATAATTTTGAGAAGATGCTTTCAAAATAAACTTCAGTTATGGGCAAAGGTATAAGTTTTCACTAGCTTATACCCCCTTTCTTATTTCCCACTTCATCCCAGAGCTTAAATTGACGATTGTTCTTCACTCCCTGTAAACCTCAACTCACATCATTCCCATTGTTATTCACCCCCAACCCCCTAAAGGGGGCTTGAAATCCAATATGTTTTTTTTGATTATTCCTGCTAAAAATAATCAGGGAAATTCTAGAAGCAGTATCTCCACAGAACCCCCTTTAGGGGGCAGGGGGTGATAAAAAGGAGTGAACATAAGGTGATAAAAGGCATCTTAGCCACTAAATTACCTTTTACTGATTCTTCTTTTCAGTTCCTCCGGATTTAGAGTGGTCAGGTGGCCGATTTGTTTGCCATTCCGGTAAGTTACCACCCGAACTGTTATTGGTCCTTCAGGAAGCTCAACAGGTTTTGAATATCTGGTTGAATAGGTGTTTGGCATTGCTCCATCAATGGTATAGTAAATATCCATGCCGGGAACTTCAGTATCCATTTCAAGGGTCATCTTACCATCTTTATTCCTGACATTTATAATCGCGTCATAAATTGCCGGTGAGTAATTAACACCTTCAATTTCAGCGCGTTCAAATTGATTCTCAACACGAGCTACAAAATTGGCCCAGTTCTTTGACTCCTTAGGTGACCAGAAATCCTCTGCTAACGCCCAACCACGAGGCCAGGTCATATATTCAGCATGATGCAGGGTTACTACCTGTTCAGTCCAGAGGTTTCCCTGTCCACCAAGAATATACTTTGCATCAACTCCTTCAGGAATTGGTTCGTAGCTATAGCATTTGCTTAATCGTAAATTGGAATAAATTGGCGGTTCTATCGTCTGTTCTCCCTGCTGATAGTCGATGTATGCAAATGTTGACGGAGTCATAACAACATCATGCCCCAATTTTGCTGCCTCTATTCCACCTTTAATGCCCCTCCAGCTCATCACGGTAGCTTCAGGACCAATACCTCCTTCAAGGATCTCATCCCAGCCAATAAGTTTTTTGCCCTTTGCTTTCAGGATACCTTCCACGCGTTTCATAAAATAGGCCTGTAGTTGCTCTGGTTGAGTCATATTCATTTTCTTCATCAGAGCCTGGCAACCGGGATCTTTAGTCCAGAAACCCTTATAACACTCATCTCCGCCAACATGAATGTAAGGATTCGGAAACAGTACTGCCATTTCTGTAAAAACCTTATCGAGAAATACATAAACTTTTTCATCAGATGGATTCAGTGTATTATCAATCAGCATCTTAAAGGTACCATCCTTATACCATTCTGAATATGAAGAACCCGGATTGACTTTTGTATCCGGATCTTTGGTACAGCTTAATTCAGGATATGCTGCAATTGCCGACATACTGTGTCCCGGCACATCAATCTCTGGTACTATTGTTACGTTGCGATCCTGAGCATACTGAATTATCTCTTTGATATCTGCCTGCGTATAAAAGCCACCAACTGTTGCTGCTTCTCCCTTTTTTGGTTCGGCACGCTCACCGAATTGTCCAAAACGAGGCACCCTCCATGCGCCAACTTCCGTTAACCGGGGCAAAGATTTGATTTCAATGCGCCAGCCATTATCATCTGTCAGATGCCAGTGGAAAGTATTGTATTTATATCGTGCAATCTGATCAATATAAAGTTTAACTTCTTCTTTTGTGAAAAAATTACGGCTGACATCCAGCATTATGCCTCTCCAGCCAAATCGGGGATAATCGGTTATTTTAACTGATGGGACTGACCACGTCATTGTGATTGGAGTTTTGCTCTCGATTTCTTTAGGCAAAAGTTGTAGCAGCGTTTGCATACCATAGAAAAGCCCGGCTGGTTTATTGGCAGTTATCACTATACCTTTTGAAGATGATACGAGGGTATAGCCTTCTTTGCCAATTTGTGCAACGGGTGTTTTATTCAGGTTGAATTGTATTGATCCCGCTTTGTCTTGTTGTGGTTTAAATGAGAATCCTGTTGAGAGATTCAGTTTCTGAGAAAGCATCTCCGCTATTTTGCGGCTTTCCTGACTGTCGAAACCAATAGTCGAAGTTTTAGTTAATACAAAAACCCCTTCTGATTGCTGTATCTCAACAGGTTGGGGAATCAGCTGGATTGCAGGGTTTTGGCCATAAACCGTTGCAAGAGAGAATAAAAGCAGAAGAAAAATCAGTTTTTTCATAGCAGAATAAGATTAAAATATCCGTGAATAATTTAAATTTATATTTTCAGGAATTAACATATTTATAACCGGATGTTTTCAGGACTTTCAGAACCTCTTTTTTGATTCTGACAACAACCTTGCCGGAGATTTTTATTGGTTCCCCATCGATATGGAACCTTGTTTCATCTGTCTCAATGACTATTTCCTTATCAGTTTTTATGTGTCTTACATATTTGGACTTATTTATTCTTTTTGTGAAGAGTCGGAGAATAAAGAGTGAGCCTAATATTTTCGGAAAAGGTCTGATCAGAACAATATCAATTATTCCATCATTGGGCTTTGCTTCGGGTGCAATGAATGCATTATTCCCGAATTGTCTTGTATTTGCAATAGTCAGGACAAATAGTTTTTCAGAGACAATTACTTCTCCGCCAGATTTAATGGTTACATGAAAAGGGCGAAGAGCCAGAAATGTTTTAAAGGTCAGCCATACATAAGGAAGGAAACCGCGTAGTTTAAGGTTGTTGAATGAATGTGCAACAAAGCTGTCCAGACCAATGCCGGCGACATTAAGACATAAATTTTCGTTTATCTCAATTACATCGATATTCACACTTTCGGCCTTCCTTATATCGGCAAGGAGCGATCGCACGTTCATTTTAAATCCAAATTCATTCGCAAAACCATTACCGGATCCCAGAGGTAAAACTCCGAGGATTTTGTTGCTGCCTACTAATTCTGCTGCTACTGTGTGAACGGTGCCATCTCCTCCGGCAGCAATAAAGACATCATAATTATTAAAATTTTGTTTTATAAGCGATCCAGTATCTTCTTTGGTCATTGATTTAAAAAAGGATAGCTCTTTCTTACGGCGTTCAAGCTCTTTTGATACTATAAAGTTTACAGGAGGCACGCCTGAAGTTGGATTCAGAACAAATAGTGCTTTATTTTCATTTTCAGTGAAACGCCTTTTCATGCTCAAATTTACGGAAGATTTTTTCAATTTGAGGTAATAAAGGTTGAAGATAAAATAATAATCATTTCCCCTTCGGGGGAAACAAGAAAGGGGGTAAAATATACTGGAAGAAATTTTCTTACTCCATAAATGGATATTTAAACCCTGTAGCCGGAATGAGAGTCTCTTTGATTGTTCTCGGACTCACCCACCGGAGTAGGTTAAGGTGGCTTCCGGCTTTATCGTTTGTTCCGGAAGCTCTTGCACCTCCGAAAGGCTGTTGCCCGACCATCGCACCTGTTGGCTTATCGTTGATATAGAAATTTCCGGCAGCATAACGCAATGCCCTGCATGCTTTAATCATTGCATATTTATCATTGCTGAATATTGAACCTGTAAGACCATAGGGTGAGGTTTCATCGCATAGTTTAAGTGTCTCTTCAAAACGGTCATCGCTATAAATATAAATTGTCATTACAGGGCCAAAGATCTCCTCTTCCATAGTGAAATAATGAGGATTATCTGTTACAATGACAGTAGGATCAATAAAAAATCCTTTTGATTTATCTCCTGTTCCCCCGGCAATTATTTTTGCTTCGCCCGATGATTTTACCTTATCAAGGTACGACATAATTTTATCAAAAGAAATTTCGTCAATTACTGCGTTGACCGGGTTTTTGAAATCAATAACATCTCCAACTTTAATTTCGGAGATCATTTTCATCATCTGGAATTTTGTCTCTTTCCAGATCGACTTCGGAATATAGGCTCTGGAAGCTGCGGAACATTTCTGTCCCTGGTATTCAAATGAACCTCTTACTATCGCAGTAGCAAGTTCGAGAGGATTGGCTGACTGATGGGCAAAAATGAAATCTTTTCCTCCTGTTTCACCTACAAGTTTGGGATACGATTTATAAGCAGAGAGATTATCAGCCACCTGTTTCCACATAGAATTGAATGTTGAATTTGAACCTGTAAAATGAATGCCGGCCAGATCCTTGTGTTTTAAGACGATACTGCTTATCAAAGCGCCGGAGCCGGGTAAAAAGTTAATAACACCTGCCGGCAGCCCTGCCTCCTCAAATATCTTCATCAGGTAATAGTTAGAAAGGAGGGAAGTTGTTGCAGGTTTCCAGACTGTAGTATTTCCCATCAGGGCAACACTTGTATTCAAGTTAGAAGCGATAGCTGTGAAGTTGAACGGGGTTACAGTAAAAACAAACCCTTCAAGTGGCCGGTATTCGAGACGGTTAATATTTTCACTTTCGGATATCGGCTGTTCCCTGTAGATAAGCGAGGCAAAAAATATGTTAAACCGAAGATAATCAATCACTTCGCATGCAGCATCAATCTCTGCCTGCATAACATTTTTCCCCTGACCAAGCATTGTTGCGGCATTAATCCGGTACCTGTATCTTTTTGAAATAAGTTCAGCTGCCTTAGCCATTATAGCAGCCCTCTCCATCCACGACAGGTTCATCCATTCGCATTTAGCATCAAGCGCTGCATTAATTGCCAGAGAGACTTCCTTTTCCGTGGCAATATGATAGGTAGCAAGAACATGCTGATGATCGGAAGGCATCACCACTTTCCCGGTTTTCCCTGTCCTGATTTCTTTTCCACCTATAATCAGAGGTATATCAATAATCTGATTTTTCTGAGCTTTTAGTTCTTCTTCAAGTAACCTGCGTTCCCCACTACCTGGTTTATACAATAATACAGGCTCATTTTTTGGCTCTCTGAAATTATAAATTGCATTGTTCATCTTAATAATTTTTTGCAAGATCAGTCATTTTCCCACCGTTTTCTATGACTTTTATCTAGTTATGTCCTACTTCCCGGTATTCCTCTGCTTATCTCCGGACTAACCACCTTTAAAGGCAAGAATGCGAAGCGGAGAGGGGTCATTCAAATTACTTACTAAACATATCCATTGTTGAAATGTTCGTTTAGCTGAGGACCAAAGAAATTTTCGGAATAATGTTTTTTGTACTAATTTGCCCTGAGTTTCGGAATTAGAAATTAAAAGTATATTAAATATCATACAGATGTCAGAATCAAAATATTACCATTTTCCTTCGTCAGGATCATTTTACGGTATTGCAACATTAGAGGCAGCTTTCGCAGCAACCATGGAAAATGGGTTTGTCTGGTTCGATTTTTATCAACCGACTAAAGAAGTACTATCCTCACTCATTGATAAAATAGGCATTCATCCATTATCTGTTGAGGATTGCTTTGACGATAATCAGGTTCCGAAAATAGAATACTTTAATAACAACACATTTATTATTTTTAATGCTTTCAGTTATTCAGAAAGAACTCTTTTTATCGATGAGGTTAATTTCTTTATCGGGAAGAATTTTCTGATAACCGTCAGTGGAAATAATTCAGAGTCAAGAAAACCCCTGAGTAATATTGCAGCGATAATTGAACATGGGAATTCAAATGCAAAAATCGGCCCGGACTTTTTAATGCACATTGTTATGGATTGGCTGGTGGATGAGAAATACCAGGCATTCGATGATATGGAAGAGGAGCTAGAAGAAGCAGAAGAATCTTTACTTGATAATGTTGAAAAGTTTCAGCCTCTCCAGCTGATCCGTATGAGAAAGAACCTGATGCTGCTGAGAAAAACATTATATCACGAGAGGGAAATCCTTGTAAAGATCTGCAGGAACGACTGTCCTTTTGTGACGGAAAAGGCGATAGTTCATTATCGCGATATTTACGATCATCTGGCTAAATTTTTCGAACTGACTGAAACATACAGAGAGATTGAAACAAGTCTGATGGAGTTATATACCTCGCTTCTCAATAATCTTATGACTAAAATGTCGAACGACACGAATATATCGGTAAGACGGCTTACTCTGATTGCCACCATCTTTATGCCTCTGACATTACTTGCCAGTATAGGGGGTATGTCCGAATGGTCGATGATGACCGGTCCTGATAACTGGAAGGTTACTTATCCACTTTTCCTTTTAGGGATGGTGATTATTGGCCTTGTAAATTATTATTTTATCAATAGGATGGAAAAGAGGAGGTGAAGTCAATTACAACTCCCGAAAGATCATTAATGAAAGCTTCAGATTTTTTGCACTATCCGGATTGGGATGGGTCCTTCACTTTTCCCGAGATCAAACATCGATAAATGTTTCTCTCCGAATGACCGGATAGCATAGGAAAAGAAAAGTCCGGATAGGATGTCAATACTATAGTGTCCGCGGGCAAGGAATAATGCGCCTACAACAACAACCAGGCAAATGAAGATAAGCCATTTATAACTATTGTCTTTAACAAGTAATAACAATAAAAAAACATTTCCTGCATGCCCCGATGGATATACTCCGAGTTCATAGTTTGAAAATCCATGAAATAAAGGGTCTGATCCATTAAACATGGGTGGATTTCCGAATGGTGTTAAAACAATAAATATTCCTCTTACTATATAAAAAATGCCAGTCAATAATAAAAAGAAAGGGATCCTGTTATAATCTTTTTTATGGACAAAATATATTAAGACAAGCAAAATAGGAATAAGGCAGGCAATGTCATAAATCAGCGATACATTATAAAAAGGGAGGTTATCGAGGATTAAATCGGACAGCATTGGTAAGGTCTTACCTTCACTCATATAATTATGTAGATAAGCTTCAGAAGCAAAATTTAATCCGGCTCCGGATATTATTGAAAGGACACCAATATAAAAATACTTGCTTTTTATCACCGGGATAACGTATTGAAGCATCTCTGATGTATAATTTAGCAGTCTGTATTTCTCTTTATAAATCTGATTCATTTACCTATCATATAAACAGTTACAATATACTTAACAATGAAGGTCAACATAAAATGAGGAACAAAGATAAAAACTTAAGTTGATTTTACAGGCAATATGAGAATTACGATTATCCGGACATCTGGTTATAGACATGGAGGATTTCATCTGCATATTCTTCAGGCGCTTCAATATGGCCCCACCCTGATTGAGATTGCCATAATCCATTATAAGCAGAGTCGTGATATGAACGTATAATATGAGGGATTTGCTTATCAGTAAGTATTTCATCGAGAAGCATCGCTTCGATTTCGTTTTTAAACATAAGTATTTTTACAGGATTACTCATTGTTTTATTTACGGGTCATTACCGTGGAACAATTATTAAGAAGTACATCCATGAGAAAACCGGAACATTCGCCGCGGAGGGTAATTTCATCACCGGTTTTCAACCTCGATTGGTCACCAACAGCAGGGAAAGTACAAATTACTGATGACATGTCACTTCCGGTTTTTAGAGATATATTCAGATGATTACTACCTGCCGGTGTTATAGAAGCTATTGTGCCGGTTACCTCAAGAATTTTATTAATATACCGGGCAGATGCCGTTTTCTCATTATCTTCAAATTCTTTCTGTAAAAGCGGGGCAGCGATAATGAAATCCGGTTTGGTTTTAGCTGTATCAGGGTGTTTCTTATTGTAAAGAATAAGTGCAGCCAGAATTGCGGATACAGCAATAAATAAGACAACAAATAATGCGATTTTAACGTAAAGTTTCATTGGTAAAGAGTAATAGATATAACTTTATTGTACTTTGGATATTCTATTTATTTGCAATTGGAGTATATTTCATTGTGACAGTAACTTCCAGGTTCTTATTAATTTTTTCTCTTACCACTCCTGGAATACTTATCTTATAATCCTCAGGAACTATATTGAATTTTGAGTTGGCGTTTATTCCGCCACTGATAACCTCGAGAGTCCCTTTAGTGCTTATCTTGTTGGTCACATCGTGAATAGTCAGATCCCCTTCAACCGTAACATTATAGATCCCGTTCTTTGAAAAATCAACCGATGAAAGATTTGTTATCTTTCCCTTAAAGACCGATTTGGGATATTTATCTGATTCTATATAATTTTCATTGAAATGTTCTTCCATAAGTGCCCGGTCGAAATGGAAAGATTTGTTAAGCGCCTGGAAAACCATTTCACCGGTCGAAATATCCAGAGCTCCAACAACCTGGTTATTATCTCCTTTAACATCCTCCATAGAAGTATGGGAAAAGAAACCTATAAAACCATTTTTTGTCATGAATTTCTGTGCATTTACTGCAAGAACGATATTCAAAAAGAAGAACAATAAAAATAAACGTTTCATAATGACACTATTAAGTATATAAGTAATTAACAACAAACCAATCTAATAGTTTGCAGGTTTTTCATGTTTCTTCAAAGTAAATACCCTTGAAATATTGAATCCGAAATGAATACCGCCATTTTTCCACTGACTGGTTGTTTCTCCGATGAATGCTTTTTCGATCATCCCAAGAGAGTTTGTGAAAAACAATTGAAATACATGTCCCCCGGTTTCAATATCAAAGCCGACAGATAACGGATTATAAATATGCTGACTCAGATAAGTCTTTGGATTTGCAACATAGTAATACTCACCATTCAGGCTTATTCTTTTGCTGATCTTCAGTCTGCCACCAGCTCCTATAGCATAGACATCGTTTGGATCAAGTTCCGTGGCAACCAGATTGCGATGGATATAAGAGGGACTCAGCTGAAGAGACAAACCCTGACTTATTTTCCGCGCGATTAAAATCTGTCCTACGTAAGCCAATCTCGATGTGAAGTAATTCGTTCTGGTCTGATCGGTAAACTTTATTGATTTTAGCGCTGCTGAGGTGACAACTGAAACCGAAACAGGCATAACCCTGGCGCCAGATGATTGTCTTAACACAGAAAACTTTACAAATCCGTCAAATGTCTTTTCATAAGATCCTCTTCCTACGCCAACCATCAGCCATTTTAAGATTCCATATTCAAGGCTCAGATGAATATTCGACTGGTCGAGACCGAAAAAGTTATAGACCCCTGAATTAATCATTCCAAAACGGTGTGATATCCTTACATCAAGTTGTCCGGGAGGCATTCTTTCTATCGAGTGACCGTTCATTATTCTGGTCGATTTGAATGTGGCTGTTGTGTAGTTTATTTCCTTTGAAGCGCTCTGGTTAAGAAGTTTCATCAGGTCGTCCTGTGCAAAAACTCCTAATGTTATCAGCGCTAAAAGAAATGTTAGTGATAGTCGTCTCATATTATACAAGTTATTATGCAAGCTTAATTATTGAGCATTCCGTTTCTTACCCAGATGTCCCATTGTATTATTGAACAACTTTTAATCTTACCACTGTTCTTAGGCATTGCAGAGAACGAAGCAAGTTGTTTGATAGATCCTGTAATTCGTGGAGCATACCCAACCACTTCAGCATAACTGGTTAACAGGATAGATCCTCCGGTTGCAACTGTACTATGACATCCAAGGCAGTTATCATTCAGGATATGAACTATTTTCCCGCTATAAGTTACATTTGTCGTATCGCATGAGCTACTTAGTGTAGGATATAATGCCTCTTCATTATCGTAGTAGCATGAGACGAATAAGAAAGAAAAAATGGTTATAGTTGACAGAGAAATAAATAATCGCTTCATATTCATAAAATTACTAATTGTTTACGGAACCGTTCTTAACCCATAAATCAAATTGTCTTATCCGGCAGGATGAGAAAGAACCACCTTTTGGCATTTTTGAGACACCGTTTCCTCTGAGAGAATTCATAAGACTTCCATTTGCTGCTGCTACCTGTACATTGGCATAGTTGGCAAGAACAATGCCTCCACCAGGAGATGCTCCGGCATGGCAACCTGTACAAGAAGTCTGCATTATAGGCCATATAGTTCCGGAAAAAGTAACTGGATTTATCGTGTCGCATACTTCGCCGCAATTCTCATTACGGGCTCCGTAGCTTATCCACTTGCCAATTGAATCAATTTCTGCTGTGGATAATTGAGGACTTCCTGCAGGCGGCATCATTGATTCCCCTGAAGTAAGATTAATAACCTGAAACAATTTGCTGTTCCCGGGGT
The DNA here is from genome assembly GCA_025358645.1 of Bacteroidales bacterium. Taxonomy (GTDB): domain Bacteria; phylum Bacteroidota; class Bacteroidia; order Bacteroidales; family VadinHA17; genus LD21. Next base: position 1,607 of record JANYIW010000342.1, on the reverse strand, counting down.
TTCCTGCACTGACTGATAGAAATGTTGTGGTATAGCTTGTATAAATATACCCCTCGTTATTAGAGATCCCATCATGGCAGTTAGCTGTAGCACAACGCGATACAAGCACAGGGAGGATATCACGGGCGAAACAGGCACGCGCAACATAATTGCTTCCACCACCACCTGTACCGCCACCATTACCGGCGCTTCCCGGACAGGTAGTTTCTGCGGCTCCCTGTTCAATCCATACCCTGATTATTGTTCTGTTGGTAAGTGAAAGAGGCTGATTGGGTGGCATCATGTTTTGGCCTGTCTTGGCAATTATTGTCTGGTAGCCTCTGCTGGCATCAGGATTGCCGGGCGTAACTATATTGCTTATATCAGCGTAATTGTTTAGAGTCAGCCGGGTTTCTCCATATCCGTCATGACAACCCGCCATGGCACAGTTATTAACGAATATTGGCAAGACATCCCCGGTAAAACAGACCTCTGGAATATTAGCGATGTTTGCCACATGAGTGCAGGAAGTAAACCAGGAAAAAGCTGTGAGTAATATTAATAATGTAAGAGACAGATAAATTTTATCAGGCTTCATAAAGATTCTGTAGGTTAACAAACTAATTGTCTGTAAATATAATGAAAATTCATCACTTATTTTTCACCCCCAACCCTCTAAAGGGGGCTTGAAATCCAACATGTTTTTTGTAAATTTGACTATTCGCTGCTAAAATTAATCATGGAAATTCTAAAGGCAGTATCTTCATAGAACCCCCTTTAGGGCATAGCCGTCAAGTTAAGCTCTGGGGATGAATGAGAAACTGCGTAAAAAAGTTTCCCCTCCTTTTGAAGGAGGGGTGGTCGGGAAGATTGATTATCTTATATATACAGTATTTTATTTCCCGACAGGGGTGGTTGATTCGCTGAGTTATGCAATATTTTAAAATCCAAAAAACTTAATGCAAGAAAATTCAGAAGACCTTCAAAAGAAAAGATCCTGAATTTGAATAAACAATCAACCACCCCGGCCGGTATCAGGATTTGTATTATATCTAAAAAGTGGTCCGGCCACCCCTCCTTCAAAAGGAGGGGAAATGTATCGGATATATATTCAATACTTTACATTCTGTTTTGTACTAAACTCTATCACTATTTTACTATATTTAACACCTTAGCTTGACGGCTATGCCCAATTGGGGGGCAGGGGGTGAATACAAGGGGATGAACATGGGGTGAATAAAAAGGGGATGATAAAAGGGGTGAGCAGGGGGGCAAAAAGCCTATTTCAAAAACAACATCCTGAATTCATGCTCAAAATTCGGAGTAAAAACATCCTTCCCTAAATTTTCCTTTATTTCCATGAGCGACCAATATTGTCCATCTTCAATTTCATCTTTATTTATTTCAGGCATCTGATCAGAAACCGTTGAATAAGAGGTAATCAATTCTTTTTCACGCGAAGATTGCCAGATATATTTTACAAGGAACCGGGGAACAAAATTAATCAATCCAAGTTCTTCACGGGTTTCGCGTACCAGAGCATCATCAGGGGTTTCCCCCACGCTCACATGTCCACCAACTGATGTATCCCATTTCCCCGGCTGAATGTCCTTTGTTTTCGACCTTTT
>JANYIW010000309.1 GCA_025358645.1 Bacteroidales bacterium | reverse complement strand
TTCGAGGCAATGGAAGTTATGAGATGTCTTGATGAGGGTAAACTCCAGAGCGATGTAGTTCCCCACTCTTTTAGCATCGACCTGATGAATACACTTGACAGGATAAGAAAAGCAGCAGGGATTGTATATCAGGGGAGAGATTGAAGAATAAAGACAAAAGATAAAAGGCAAAAGGCAAAAGTGAAAACCATACAAGAGGAACCGCATGCTGCAAAGAAAGAAGGTGCATTCTACAGGAAGAAACTTCTTCTGAGCATGATTATTCCGGGAATATTTGTTTTTTTGATGTGGTTAATGAAGATTGTTGAAATTCTTTTTGAAATCGATCTCTCCCGGTTTGGAATTTATCCCCTGACAGCACAGGGACTGCCCGGAATTCTGTTTTCTCCTTTTATACATGCCGACTTTACGCATTTGTTCAATAATTCTATACCCATGTTTTTCCTATCCATAGCACTCTTTTATTTTTATTCGGAAGTGGCATTTAAAGTTTTTATATGGACATATTTTCTTACCGGATTTCTGGTCTGGATTGCAGGCAGGGACGCCTGGCATATAGGAGCGAGTGGACTTGTTTATGGCCTGGCATCATTTCTATTTTTCAGCGGGATAATACGCAGGTACTTCAGACTCATTGCCTTATCTTTGCTAATTGTATTTCTTTACGGATCGATGGTGTGGGGTTTGTTTCCAGGAGTTTATAAAAATGTTTCCTGGGAATCTCATATGCTGGGATTTTTCTCTGGCGTTGTTCTTTCTGTATGGTACAGGAATCAGGGTCCGCAAAAGCCTGTATATGAGTGGATGGAGGAGGAAGAGAAAGAAAACAATGAAGATGAGAGAATTGAGAGAAAACCTGAAAGCCCCTGACCTGAATTATATATACCGGAATTTAATATATTGTCTGATATATTTAAATACAAAGTTTCCCGGAATCATGGTTTAAGATTTCCATTTAATGACAAAATAAATATCTTTGGACCTTATTAAAAGTCTTTCTGCTTATGATTTCTGATGGAATATCCGAATATGATGAAAAAATGAGAGGTCCGATTTCAATAGGATTTGATGCAAAAAGAGCCTTTTTCAATAAAAGCGGATTAGGAAATTATAGCCGGAGTCTTTTATTTTCACTTTCAAAAAAGCACCCCGAAAACACCTATTACCTTTTTACGCCAAAAATTAAAAACCGGATTACTTTTGAGAATGAAGAGCAGTTCAATCTGATTGAACCGGGTCTGAAGATTTTCAGACTGATGAGTTCACTTTGGCGTTTAAAGTATATTAACAGGGAAATAAAACAGATAAAACCGGATATATTTCATGGATTAAGCCAGGAATTACCCATAGGTATTGAAGAAACAGGAGTGAAGTCGGTAGTTACTGTTCACGATCTGATTTTTATAAGATTTCCTGAATTCTATCACCGGATAGATGCCAATATTTATTACCGGAAATTAGCCCATGCATGTAAGGTTTCAGATATTATAATTGCAATAAGTCAGCAAACCAAAAAAGATTTAGTCGAATTTCTTAATATATCTCCGGAAAAAATCTCGGTGATTTGCCAGGGGTGCAGTCCTAATTTCTGGAATAAGTATACGAATGAGCAGCATAAAGAAATAAAAGCTAAGTATGACTTACCAGATAGATATCTTTTATATGTCGGCACCATTGAGGAACGTAAGAATTTACTTGCTTTGATAAAAGCAATAAACATCAAAAACATTTCAATTCCACTTGTTGTTATTGGCCGGAAAACAGACACTTATTTTCCACAGGTTGAAAGCTATATTTCATCTCATAAGCTTAGCAACATAATATTTCCGGAGCATATCTTAAGTCATGAGTTGCCGGTAATCTATCAGGATGCAGAATGTTTCATATACCCTTCCCTATTTGAAGGATTTGGGATTCCTTTGCTTGAGGCATTGGTTTCCGGAACTCCTGCTATTACAAGCAATAGGGAATGTTTTTCTGAGGCAGGAGGCCCGGGAAGTATATATGTGGATCCGTATGACCCGGAAGAAATTGGTGAAGCCATACTCAGAGTAATGAATGATAAGAATCTTAGAGATAAAATGATAACTATTGGTAAAGAATATGCTAATAATTTCAAGGATGATTCTATTGTCAATGCCTATATGAATCTCTATCACTCTCTGTTAAAATAGTTCTGTAAATAAAACATTGAAAATGAAAGTTTGCGGTTTTACAATAGTACGAAATGCAATAAAATATTGTTATCCGGTAGAGGAATCAATTAAATCGATACTCCCTTTATGTGATCAAATGATTGTTGTTGTTGGCAAATCGGAAGATGATACACTCAATCTTATAAAAAGTATTGATAGCAGCAAAATAATTATAGTCGAATCAGTATGGGACGATTCCATCAAAGAAGGAGGCCGGGTTCTTGCAGTGGAAACTGATAAAGCTCTGGATGCAATTACTGATGAATTCGACTGGTGTTTTTACATTCAGGCAGACGAAGTAGTGCATGAAAAATATTATCCTGTTATTCTGAGAGAAATGGAAAAAAGGATTGATCAGCCTGATATTGACGGCTTGCTATTTAATTACCTGCATTTCTGGGGAACGTACGATTATGTAGGAGTAGGCAGAGAATGGTATCGGCGTGAGATCAGAGTTATCAGAAATAACAAGAGTATCAGGTCATATAAGGATGCACAGGGTTTCAGAATAAATAATCAAAGGCTTAATGTAAAACATATCGATGCTTATATTTATCATTATGGCTGGGTCCGGCCACCTGAAACCATTAAATCAAAAATGAGGAATTTTAACTTATTATATTTTACCGGCAATAAGCTCGACGGTAAATCAGATAAGGTAGCTAACTTCGACTATTCATCCGTAGGAGAAGTGACTCAATTTCAGGACACACATCCAAAGGTAATGGAGGAGTTGGTGAACAGCCTAAACTGGCACGTGCAATTCGATGAAAAAAAGATTAATATCAGTTTTAAGGACTCGGTTCTTTATTGGTTTGAGAAACGCTTTGGTTACAGATTGTTCGAATATAAAAATTATAAAATCATTCCTTAATCACCGTGATTAAACCTTAATCATTTCCGATCTGTAAAATAATAATAATATTTGACTTTCGGCAATCAAAAACAATAAGGTAAAAACAAAATTTTATTAGCAGCTTAATACTAATATTCAAGCACATGAATTATGTGGCATTGTCATCTCGAATCCCTATACAATTTAGCACACCAAGAGATTATGACAATTATGCAAGTATCAGATAATGCTTGACTTATGTAAGGTTTTCTTATGAGTCGCTATACAAATATACACACCAAACAATATTACATTATATGCAAGAGTTAAATATTAAGTTATTTACAAAGACCTGTAACGATTAGTGGAGATTCCTATTATGCTACTTCTGAAAGTTTTGTCATTAGTAGCGTCAGGAATCTCCTGCTCACATTCACAGATGACATGAGGAAACCGTGTTATTCAGAAGAAAGTGAAGAACTTGGCATAATATGAGCTCACTGAAGGTAATCGTATCCTTATAGACAGCAATTATAATTAGTGTGACTGTTGAACGATTAATATTGATAATGTCAACCTCAATTAAAGATATGTATAAAGGGTAACCTCGTCGGGAAGGTTGCCTGCTTGCCAGCCGGTAAAGAGAGGGGGTAATAACTACTTAAGGAATTATTCTTTTATTCATGATTACCGATACTCAATTAATGTTAAAGTACCAAACCTATTTCTTCTTTGCACTTGAAGGAACTGCATAAATATTTATGGTTTTTTTCCAGTTGACAAGGTCACTGCTTTTCTCCAGTTTAATTACTCTGGCATTTATGTTAAAGTCTTCAAAATAGAATATTTCGTATGCATGCTGATTTATAACATCAAACAGTTCTGCTTTTTCTTCATCTGTACTATACCTAATACTTTCTGCCACTATTACAGGTTTATATTTGTCAATTAACCCGGATATTGATTTTATTATTTCTTTATCATATCCCTCAGTATCAATTTTGATAAAAGAGAGATTATTAAGCTTATCCTTATATTTCAGTTCGAGAAGTTCTTCCAGATTAATCCCTTTGATTTTATCAGGGAAGATGAATTTTCCAAGTTTGCTATTTTTTGTGGGAGATATTCCTCCGTTGCCAAATGATGCTTCTGATGATATATAATAAAATTCTTCTTCTTTAACAGATATCGCATAAGGAAAGGGAACAATGTTTTGTTTTCCATTATTGAGAGAAACATTTTTTTCCAATATTTTAAAAACATAAGGATTAGGTTCAAATCCTAATGTTATGCCGGTATTGCCAGCAGCCAGAGCCATCAGAACTGTTGTATCTCCTGTATTTGCACCGATATCTATTACTAAATCACCCTTTTTAATGAACCTCTTGAAAAAATCAACCATTTCCTGACTAATAAACAATGGAGCAACGAGAGGATTATCCCAGTTGGCAAAATCTATTTTTCCTTCATCCTTTAATTCAAATGAATTTATTCTGGCGGGATATTCCTGTGTAATTCTTCTCGCTTTTCTCCTGAGCATTGATTCTCTAAAATAGTCGGATAATTTCATCTTATTCTAAATTTAAGTTGGTACAACAGCCTATCTGTTTTATTAATTACAGGACTGTTTCATTTTCGCTGTAATCAATAGTTGATAATTATATTTTTGTGCAAATCTATAAAAATCGGACATAATTAAGTTACTAATCTTTTTGTGTCAGGCTAAATAATGGCATAGCCTTTTCTTTATTTCAACTCCTTCTTCTCAGAATGAATCAGATATAATTAAATTTGAGCCAGTTTAACTGGCATTATTTCATTTCAATAACTTAAGATTTTAATGATTTCATTAATAATATCATTTTACAAACGGCTGGACTTTCTAGAACTTATATTTCAATCTCTTGACAAACAGACATTTAAGGACTTTGAAGTAATCGTAGCAGAAGATAACAATGATCCTCAAACAATTGAATTTATTACCAATGCCCGCCTGAATCATTCATACAGTATACAGCATGTATCACAGGAAGACAACGGTTTTCGTAAGAATAAGATATTAAATGAAGCTTTAAAGATTGCATCATCCGAAACAATACTCTTTCTGGATGGAGACTGTATTCCACATAAGAATTTTATTGAGTATTACCGCAATAATATTACAATAGGAAATGCATATTTCGGTCGTCGGGTGATGTTAGGCGAAGCGTATTCTTCAAATTTACTACGGAGGAAAGAGTTCAGATCTTTAAAGTTTCTGATGATGTTGTTTTCCGATTCAAAAAGCATTGAAGAAGGACTTTATTTACCATGGTTCAGAAAAATTAAAAAAGGATATCGTGGTCTCCTGGGATGTAACTGGGGTATAAACAAGCAAGACCTTGTGGAAGTAAATGGATTTGATGAAGACTATGTTCATGCTTGTGTAGGTGAGGACAATGATATAGAATGGAGACTCTGTTTGAATGGAGCTCATTTCAACTCACTAAAACACAGAGCGATAGTTTATCATCTGTATCATACTGAGAATTATAATAATGAAGCATCAGTGGTAAACAATACACTTTTTGAAGAGAAAAAAAAGCGGCAGAATCCGGTATGTTTAAATGGATTAGTAAAGATTTCAAATAAATAAATCGACCTTTCATCAAATGCAGATAAGCTGAAATTTGTTTTATTTATGACTTACGCTTAAAAATGCAATTAATATAAAAAAAATGGTTAATTTGTCCGCCTTTATAATAGGGTAGAAACTATAGACTCTACATCATAAAATTCGCAGGGGAAACATGTAATTTCTGTGAAGGTGGATTAAAATTGGTAACAAGCCGTGCAATTTGAAGGTAGAGAATTGATTCATCCTCATCAACACGGTTCTTTTTAAAGAGAGGTCAAAATTTCAGATAGGGAAATACTATCAATGCTGACATTAGGCATCATAAAATATTAAAGATATTGATGAAAAAGGTATTGATTGACTTATATAAGGTAAAAGCATTATATTCAGGACTGGGTCAGTTCTCGATTAATTTTGCGAAAGAAATTATAAGGCAGTCGCCTGAAGAGTTTAGTGTTGAATTCCTGACTCCTAAAAATTTTGAAATAGGGGATATAAAAAAGTTTACATCCGTTAATGTTAGCTTTCAGAAGAGATACTTTCCTAAGTTCAATAAGTCGTATGATATTTGGCACAGCTTGCAACAATTCCCTTCTCACTTTCCTAATAAAAAATCTATATTTATCCTGACCATACATGACTTAAATTTTTTATTTGAAAAGAACGGGATAAAGAAAATAATGTATTTGAAGAGATTGCAGAAAAACGTAGATAAGGCTGATTATATAACGACAATTTCCAATTATTCGAAAAAGAATATTGAAGAGCATTTAAATCTTAGAGGTAAAAGTATTATTACAATTTACAATGGGATTGATATTAATAAAAATGATGCCGGGTTTAAGCCAAATTATATGAATAATAAAAAATTCTTTTTTTCAATTGGTATTTTCAATGAAAAAAAGAATTTTCATACATTATTATCAATAATAAATTATTTCAAAGATTATCAGTTAGTTATCGCAGGAGATAAAGACACTAAGTATGGTAAACAGATTCAACACCTGATAAATGCCAGGAAATTAAACGATAGAGTGATTTTACCCGGCAATATAAGAGCAGATGAAAAAAACTGGTTTTATAGAAATTGTGAAGCTTTTTTATTTCCCTCCTTAGCTGAAGGTTTTGGAATGCCGGCAATAGAAGCAATGAAGTTTGGGAAACCCGTGTTCCTGAGCAAATTCACAAGCCTGCCGGAAGTAGGAGGTGAACGTGCTTTTTATTTTGACAATTTCGACGAAAAATATATGTCTTCTTTTATTCAATCGAATCTCTCATATTACAATGATAATCAAATATTACTTTCTGATCAGATTCAGAAACATGCCAACAAATTTTCCTTGCAGCAGAGTATTGCTCAGTATCTGAAATTATATTATGAAATAGCGAATAAAATTGACGGCAACTAACAATTAATGTATCGGAATACCGCTTTTTAATACTCAACATCCTATCGTTTTCCAAGAACTCATCCTTAATAATTTTTATTTAGGAATGTGAGAGCACGGACTCATTTGTAGGACTGACGGAGGCATGAAAGATTCAGATTCAGGATTTATGGTTTGAAAAAGTCAGGAAATAATATATTTAAGAAATTTATTCCGAAAGTTGAAAAAGTCAGGCAAATCATTATCTTTAAACCCGAATTTACTGAAAAACCTGATAATATTCTTTACGTATGAATGACAAACCTGTAGCGGTTATTACAGGTGCCAGCAGAGGAATTGGCAAATCGGTTGCAATCGCTTTAGCAACAGAAGGGTATGATATTGCAGCAATAGCCCGTTCCGTTGACAGCGAAGGGATGGAAAACCTCTGTCCTGAGGTTGAAAAAAGAGGAGCTCAGTTTTTCCCGGTTGGTCTCGATATATCCTGTACCAGTTGTCAGAAAGAGGTTGTTTCAAATATTCTCGAAAGATATGGGCGGATAGATGTTCTTGTAAATAATGCAGGAGTAGCCCCGCTTCAAAGGGAAGATGTTCTTGAAATGACAGAGGAAAGTTACGATAGGGTGATGAATATAAACCTTAAAGGACCGGTTTTCTTTGCACAAAAAATTGCCAAAGAGATGATCTGGCTGAAACAGCAGATAACTGATTATAAACCTCTTATAGTTTTTATGACTTCAGTTTCATCTGTAAGATCCTCAACAAACAGGGCAGAATATTGCATATCAAAATCCGGACTTAGTATGTCCTCGACAGTTTTTGCTGACAGGCTTTCACGTGAGGGAATTCTTGTCTTCGAAGTTCGTCCGGGTATTATTCAGACGGATATGACGGCAAAAATTAAAGATAAATACGACAAACTTATAAGCGAAGGACTAGTTCCACAAAAACGATGGGGATTACCTGACGATATAGCAAAAGCTGTTGCATCAATATCCAGAGGTGATTGGAATTTCTCCACAGGTATGGTATTTGAGATCAGTGGGGGCCTTAATATTCACAAGCTCTGAGATCATTCTATAGGGTGCTCCAAAAAACAAAAAAGTAAAATTATTTAATGAAGTGTGAACAAAAGGCATAATCATTGTGTTTAATGATAAATTCTAATTTTATAAAAATGAAAAGAGCATTATTATTATTGACAGTATCGGGTTTATTCTTGTTAAATGCAGGAGCACAGAATAAATTAACCGCCGACACAACAAAATCCAAATTATTATGGTTAGGTGAAAAAGTTACCGGTCAGCATACCGGGACGATTAATTTAAAATCTGGCTGGCTTAACTGGCAGGATAATAAGATTGTATCCGGTGAGTTCAATATCGACATGGCATCACTTAAAGAGTCTGAAAATAATGGCAAACTTCTGGGTCACCTGAAATCCGATGATTTTTTTGGAGTTAATAAATATCCTGAGGCAAAACTTGTTTTAACCGGCAGTACTCCTTTTGACAAAGGAAGCGGTGTGGTAAAAGGGACTCTGACAATAAAAGAAAGTACAAACCCGATAGAATTTAAGGCTACCATGCAGAAGAAGGACGATGGAACCTGGTTTTTTGCTAACATTACGGTAGATCGTACTAAATATAATATACGTTATGGTTCTGGCTCTTTCTTCGATAATCTCGGGGATAAAACCATCTATGACGAATTCAAACTGAAGGTGAATCTTTTGGTAAAATAATATTCAAAGTTTTGGTAATGTCGGAAATCATGCCAATATTGTATTCTCAAAACAATATTGCAGATGACAAACATTATAATTCCTTCCGTAAACCGTCAGAAACTTGTTACCCAGGGTTTCCTTATTCCTTTCATACTTATAACCAGTCTCTTCTTTCTCTGGGGTATCGCTCATGGTATGCTGGATACTCTAAACAAGCATTTTCAGGATATGCTCCACATGTCAAAGGCGCAGTCAGGAATGATCCAGTTTTCAGTCTATACAGCATATTTTGGAATGGCGCTGCCAGCCGGATATTTCATGAAACAATTCGGATATAAAAAAGGTATAATTCTCGGATTATCTCTTTTTTCACTAGGTGCGTTTCTTATTGCTTTCACAACAACATTCGAATCGTTCTGGATTTTCCTGATTTGTCTGTTTATTATGGGATGCGGACTAGCCACTCTTGAAACCGCCGCTAATCCTTATACTACCAAGCTGGGTCCAAAGGAATCGGCTGAACGGCGTATAAATTTTTCGCAATCGTTCAATGGCATGGCTTGGGTTATTGGCCCGCTAATAGGACTTTTTATTTATGGTAATAATAGTAATATTGTAGGGCAAAAGCTTAGCTCAATGATCCTGCCATATTCTGTTATTGGCGGAATAGTTCTACTTGTCGCTCTTTTATTTGTTTTTACAAAATTGCCGGAAATAAAGGAAGAAGAAACATTTAATGAGAATGACCATATTGTATCTTCCGATGGCACTCTGGTGAGCAAACCACTTATTAAGTATCGTCACTTTGTTCTGGGGGTGATTGCACAGTTTTGCTATGTCGCCGCACAAACAGGAATTTTCAGTTATCTTATAAATTTCGTTACAGATGTAAACCAGAATCCTCATTTTGATGTTGCTTACGGACCATATTTTCTGTCAATAGGATTTGCATTATTTATGATCGGACGAATGTCAGGAAGTTTTTTAATGAGCATTTTTAAACCGGCAAAACTACTTTCCATATATGCATTGATGTGTTGCCTGTTATTGCCGGTTGTAAGTATTGGGGCAGGCTGGATTTCTCTGATAGCGCTTTATGGTGTTTTCTTTTTCATGTCTGTAATGTTTCCTACCATTTTTGCACTGGGAATAAAAGACCTTGGCCCGAAAACGAAAAAAGCATCTTCCTTTATCGTAATGTCAATTGTTGGAGGAGCTGTTTTTCCACCTTTAATGGGACTTATTGCTGACAAGTTTAATATGTCAGTCGGATTTTTTGCACCTATTCCACTATTTGCCTTTATACTTTATTATGGAATGAAAGGATATAAAGTGAAGAGTGAAGCTTAAGTTTTTGCTATCTGACTTCGCATTGCTGAAAGTGCACCGGAAGCCTGTTCCTCAAGGTTATTCCAAGTACATTCTATAGCCATTCGTCCTTCGTATTTCACCTCTTTCAAAGCTTTAAAATAGGGTATGAAATCCTCATTGTTAACTCCCGGAGCCGCCCGGCCTGTCTTCTCAGCAATATGTGTATGATAGAGCAGACTCCCGTATTTTGTAATATTCGAAGGACTCTCGTTCTCCATAAGCATATGGTAGAGATCTGCCAGCAATCTGAAATTTTCATGATTTACTTTCTGAACAATATCACCCCCTTCAGCAACTGAATTAATGAAGTTGCACTCTTTTGTATTCAGTGGTTCGAGAGAGATTACAACATCATATTTCTTAGCAAAAGGGGCCAGCTGTTTACAAAGAGAGATGAACTGCTGTCTTGCCTCTTCTCTCGAAAAACCATCTGGAATTGACCTGGCGCCACCACTCCCAAAGACAATTGTTTTTA
>JANYIW010000268.1 GCA_025358645.1 Bacteroidales bacterium | reverse complement strand
CTTAAGCCATTAATTAAAAGGATAAAAGCAATTTAGAATAAATACTGCTTGCAAAACAGATTTTTTACTTTCAAAAAGATTGATATATTTGTTTATAATCAGAATTAACATTTTAAATGTGATATTATGCTGAAGAATCATCCCAAGGGACTACTGGTAGCTTTTTTCTCAAATATGGGAGAGAGGTTTGGATTTTATACAATGATGGCAATTCTCGTTCTTTTTTTACAGGCCAAGTTCGGACTATCTGCAGAAAAAGCCGGAGGAATTTACAGCTGGTTCTACTTCAGTATATATGCACTTGCACTCCTTGGCGGAATACTGGCTGATGCGACCAGGAAGTATAAGTTAGTCATCCTGACAGGAATTATTATTATGTTCGCCGGGTATATTATCATGGCAGTCCCGGGTATGACCTTGACAATCACTATTATCGGACTTTTAACGATTGCCCTTGGCAATGGCCTCTTCAAAGGTAACCTTCAGGCTGTTGTTGGCCAGATGTACGATGATCCAAAGTACAATAAATTAAGAGATTCGGCTTTCATGATCTTTTACATGGGTATAAACATAGGCGCGTTATTTGCTCCATTTGCAGCAACAGGCATGAGGAACTGGTGGCTTAAGACAAACGGATTTGCTCACGATGGAAGTCTACCATCACTCTGTCACCAATTTATCAATGGAACCCTGACTGACACTTCAACATTTCAACAGCTGGCTGACAAAGCCAATCTTAGCGGTAATGTTACTAATCTTTCCATATTCGCACATAAGTATATTGAAGTTTTTTCAAGGGGATATAATTATGCTTTCGGAATAGCAGCATGCACAATGGTAATTTCTCTTCTGGTTTATATCATCTTCAACAAGCACTTACCAAATAAAGAAAAGAAAGAAACTGAACTCTCTGAAAAAGTTAATTTCAATCCGGTGACTCTCCTTGCAGCAATCGGAGTAATGGTGATAACAGCATTTGGATTACATTTCATAAAACAGATTGGCTGGACAGCGGGTTTCGCATTTGGTCTGTTTGCCGCATTTGTAACCTGGATAGTTCTCTCCGCTAAAAAAGAAGAAATGTCAAGGATTGTGGCGCTTTTACTTGTTTTTGTTGTGGTAATATTTTTCTGGATGTCGTTCCATCAAAATGGACTAACCCTTACTCTCTTTGCGAATGAATACAGCGATAAGTACGTAAACCCGTTCACAAACCTTTTCTTTAATGTTATCTCACTGCTTGCCGTCTGTGGATCAATTGCAGGACTTGTATTCCTTGTCAAGAAAAACATTGGTACAAAGTTCAGGCTGCTTGGAGGCTTGCTATTCTTTGTAGCATTTGTAGTTGCATATATAAAGTTCACAAATGCAGAAAGCATGAATGCAATCTCTCCTGAAATATTTCAGTCATTCAATCCATTGTTTGTTGTAGCACTGACCTTTCCTGTAATGGGATTCTTTGCATGGCTTAACAAGAAAAACATTGAGCCATCTGTCCCGAAAAAGATTGGATTTGGAATGATAATAGCTGCTGTAGGGTTTATCATCCTGTTAATCAGCTCACTAAAACTTCCGTCACCTCACCTTCTCAATGGATCGCCAATTCCTGATGCTGACAGAGTTTCATCTTATTGGCTCATCGGTATTTATCTGGTGCTGACTGTAGCCGAACTTTTTCTAAGTCCAATGGGGTTATCTTTCGTATCCAAAGTTGCTCCATCCCGATTCCAGGGATTAATGCAGGGAGGTTGGCTTCTTGCCACAGCAGTGGGAAATAAGCTTCTTTTTGTAGGATCAGTCCTATGGGATAAAGTTGAACTATGGCAACTATGGCTTGTGTTTATCGTATGTTGTCTTACATCAGCTGCATTTATTTTTTCGCTTCTTAATCGGCTTGAAAAAGAGGGACAAGGGTGAGCTGAAAAGTCCGGAATCGGATGGGAAAGTAAATAGTTTGATATTACTTAGGACTTCACACAATTAAGCCATTTTTGATTAATAATTTTAATTTAACATAACCTTTTACCTTATTATTACTATTTTTACAGCTTAATTTAATGCATCTGACGAGATGCATTTTCATTTTATATAGCTTTACATAATGAAAGTTCTGAAGTTTGGTGGTACATCAATCGGATCACCTGAGCGAATCAGGGATGTTAAAAAAATAATTGAATCGCAAAGTAGCCCTTGCCTGATTGTTGTATCTGCCTTCCAGGGTATGACTGATGATCTGAAACTTTTAAGTGAACTTGCTTCAAACAGGGATGATGTGTATGAGATCCTGCTTGAAAAGGTTATCCTTAAGCACATTGAATTTACTAAGCAATTGACTATCAAGGCAAAACAGGCTAAAATACTTAAAGAGATCAAAAATATTTCTGATGATCTCAGAGAAACATTAAGCGGAATTTACCTTCTTCGTGAACTAAGCAAACATTCTCTTGATCAGACACTTGCTACCGGAGAAATCTTATCATCGCTTATACTAAGTAACGTAATAGATGATTGTCAACTGATTGATGCCCGAAATTTTATCAGGACCGACAGTAACTTCGGATTTGCAAATGTTGATTTCGTCAAGACTGATAATCTTATATCAAAGGGTCTTTCCGGAATGAAAAAACGAATTATAGTTCCGGGGTTTATTGCAAGTAATGAAAGAGGTGAAACAACCACATTAGGAAGAGGAGGATCAGATTATACCGCTTCTATTTTTGCAGCTGCCCTCAACGCAGAGGTTCTCGAAATATGGACAGATGTGGATGGATTTATGACTGCAGATCCTAAAAAAGTCGAAAGAGCTTATGCAATTGAGAGCCTCACCTATTCAGAAGCAATTGAATTATCACATTTTGGCGCAAAGGTCATCTACACTCCTACCCTTCGTCCTGTATATAAGAAAAACATCCCCATAATTGTTCTAAACACATTCAACCCGGAATCAAAGGGAACAATAATCAGTAATAAA
Source organism: Bacteroidales bacterium (assembly GCA_025358645.1). GTDB lineage: Bacteria > Bacteroidota > Bacteroidia > Bacteroidales > VadinHA17 > LD21. The sequence continues at coordinate 8,089 of JANYIW010000268.1, read as the reverse complement.
TCGAATAATAATCACCCGAGCCCGATCAAAGGGATTTCCTCAATCGATCATATCGATCTGATCACTTTGCAGGGAACCGGGATGGTTGGTGTTTCCGGTACATCAATGAGGCTTTTTGGAGCATTAGCAAGAAAAAGCATCAATATAGTATTGATAACACAGGCCTCTTCTGAGTATTCCATTACATTTGCTGTAAGTCCCTCAGACTCAGTAATTGCAGCAGATGCAATAAATGATGAATTCAAAATCGAAATTCTTAATAATAAAGAGTTAAAAATTCTGGTTGAAAAGAACCTTTCAATTATCGCAATTGTAGGTGAAAGGATGAAAAATACCCCCGGAATATCAGCAACCCTTTTTAAATCACTTGGCAGGAACGGAATAAATGTTATTGCCACGGCACAAGGCTCTTCTGAACTTAATATATCTGTAGTAATAAAGAACGAGAGTCTTAAAAAAGCATTGAATGTTATACATGATGGTTTCTTCCTTTCCCGTTTTAAAGAGATGTATCTATTTATTGCAGGCACAGGTTTAGTTGGTACAAGTCTGATGAAACAACTTCAGGAACAGTATTCTGCACTTGTTAGTGAACATAACCTGAAAATAAACCTTATTGGTGTAATAAACTCCAGGAAAATGCTTATCGATAAAAAGGGAATTCCCTTGGAGAATTACAGAGAAATTCTTAAAACATCAGGCGAAAAAGGAGACATATCGGTTTTCATTCAGCAAATGACGAAATTGAATCTCCGTAATTCTGTTTTTATCGATTGCACGGCAGATGAAGATGTGGCTTCGCGATATGAAGTTATTCTTTCAAAATATGTTTCAATAGTTACTGCTAATAAAATTGCATGTTCCTCAAAGCAGGATTATTATGAGAAACTTAAAAGTACTGCAAATGAGCGTGGAGTGAGGTTTATGTATGAAACCACTGTCGGCGCCGGATTACCGATTATCAAAACAATTAATGATCTGGTTCTGACCGGAGATAAGATACTCAGGATTGAAGCTGTCCTGTCCGGAACTATGAATTTCATATTTAATGAACTAAGCCCTGAAATGCCATTAAGCAACGCAATCAGAAAAGCACGGGAAAAAGGTTATTCGGAACCTGATCCTCGTGTTGATCTTAGCGGAACAGATGTTGTCAGAAAAATAATGATCCTGGCACGGGAAGCCGGCTATACCATTGAAAAAGAAGATGTTATTGTTAATAAATTCCTTCCTGAAGAATGTTTTAAAGGCGATCTAAATGAATTCTTTGAAAAAGTTAAAGAGTATGATGCAGACTTCGAAACAGAGAGAAAAGAGCTTACCAAAAAGAATCTGAAGTGGCGGTTTTTTGCAACCATGGAAATGGGCAGAGCAAGGGTAGAACTACTTACTATTAATTCAGAACATCCATCATTTAATCTTGAAGGAAGCAATAATATAATTCTTCTGACCACAAACAGATACAATGAGCTGCCAATGGTGATCAAGGGTTATGGCGCAGGAGCTGAAGTTACGGCTGCAGGTGTATTTGCAGATTTGATGCGGGTTGTAAATGTATGAAGTTAAAGACAAAAGACAAAATTGAGAAGGAAACCAATAAAATACTATTCAACAAACCTAAAGTCACCTGAGGTTACTTTTAGTGAGGCTCTCCTCAAAGGGCTGGCTCCTGATGGTGGATTGTATCTTCCATCCTCATTACCGCTGATATCACCCAGTGAACTCATGAGTTTTAGATGTAAGGAGTATCATGAAATAGCTTTTAATATACTCCATAAAATAATTGGTAATGAGATAGATAAAGCAGAATTATCAAAACTTTGTGCTGAAAGCTATAACTTTGAAGTACCACTTGAAAAGGTACATGACCGTAAATATATTATGCGTCTCGATCAGGGGCCTACAGCCTCCTTCAAAGATTTTGCAGCAAGGATGATGAGCAGGTTGATGCAGTATTTTCTATCGATCAATAATCAGCATTCTACAATTCTTACTGCCACATCCGGAGATACGGGAAGTGCAGTAGCTAATGCATTTTATGGACTCAAAAACATCAATGTAATAATTTTATTCCCTGCCAATGAGGTTACCCTGATGCAACGAAAACAGATGACTACTCTGCAGAAGAATATAACTGTTATTGCCATTGACGGGAAGTTTGATGATTGCCAACGTCTGGTAAAAGTGGCGTTTCTGGATCCGGCGCTTTCAGATCTTTCACTCTCTTCAGCAAATTCAATAAATATAGGAAGATTACTGCCCCAATCGGTGTACTATTTCTATGCATATTCAAAGCTCACTACCAATTTAATGGAGAAAGTCATTTTCAGCGTGCCGTCAGGCAATTTCGGAAACCTTATGGGAGGACTTATGGCGAAGAAAATGGGACTTCCTGTTAAGCAATTTATCATTTCAACAAATGAAAATAACGAAGTCCCGGAGTATTTACGTACCGGGAACTATAAATTAATAAATCCTTCAAGGAATTGTATTTCAAGCGCTATGAATGTTGGACATCCGAGCAATCTGGCAAGAATTGTAGCTTATTATGAAGGAATTATGGATGAATCAGGAAATATTATCAAAACACCGGATCTCTTAAAAATGCGTGAAGATCTTTTTGCAGTAAGCATTACCGATGAAGAGACAAGAAGTACAATCGAAGAAGTATACAGAAAATACAATTTATTACTCGAACCTCACGGAGCCGTTGCCTGGAGAGGAATAGGGGAATATTCCGCATTAAATATAAATTCAATGTTGGGAAAACCACTTTGCATATCTCTTGAAACGGCTCATCCTGCAAAGTTCCCTGAGGAGATACGGAAAATTTTAAATTTTGATCCTACTCTTCCTGCCTCTCTCGTTGGCTTAGAACAAAAGCCTGAACACTATTTACCAATGGATAATAGTTACGGGTTGTTAAAGGACTTTATACTTAAGAATTATTAACCAGAATAACTATAAACTCATGTACATTGTTTGTTCAGACCTTGAAGGCGTATTTGTCCCGGAAATCTGGGTGAATGTATCGAGTCATACCGGAATTGATGAGCTAAAACTTACTACCCGAGATATAAGTGACTATAACATTCTAATGCATAGGCGATTAGAACTTCTAAAAAAATACGGATTGACTCTTCGCGATGTTCAGAATGTAATATCTCTGCTCAAGCCTCTTCCGGGGGCATTGGAATTTGTTGACTGGCTCAGGACTATAACTCAGCTTATTGTAGTCTCTGATACCTTTACTGAATTTGCCGAGCCCCTTATCAGACAACTGGGAAGGCCTACCCTGTTATGCCATCATCTTACAACCGATAAGGAAGGCAACATTACAGATTATAACCTTAGGCAGGAAGATGCTAAGAAGCATGTTGTAGAAGCGCTTCAAACTCTTAACTATAAGGTAATTGCTATTGGCGATTCTTACAACGACATTTCTATGCTGAGGAAAGCTGACTATGGAATACTCTATAATCCTCCTCAGAATGTAGCTGACGAGCATAATGATTTAAAGGTCATTAAGACATACCAAAGTCTGAAACGGTTTATTTCACAAATAATCCAATGCGAAGAATAATCAAATAATTTCCTATTTTTACCCCTACTCTAATTTAATCAATTAACCGGCCCTATGAAACTGCCACCATCCGCTAAAAACTGGTTAACAATTATCGGTTCAATTATTGCCGGAATAAATCTGGCGTTAATTTTTCTTCTCTTTATAATTTCAACATTATTCGATAAAGGGAACACAAACCTCGGACTTTTCATCTATATTATTCTTCCCGGGTTTCTGATCTCGGGACTTTTACTTATCCCTGTCGGCATGATTCGCGAGAGGAAAAGGATCCGAAGAACCGGAGTTAAGGGAGAAGACAGGTTCCCCCGGATAGATCTAAATGATCCAAGACATAGAAATGCGTTTATCATTTTTACAATCACAACAATTTTAGTTCTTTTCCTTTCCACTCTGGGAAGCTTTCAGGCTTTTCATATAACTGAATCTGTGGAATTCTGCGGTACATTATGTCACCAGGTTATGGAACCCGAGTATACTGCCTACCAGAATTCTCCACATGCAAATGTTGCATGCGTAGAATGTCATGTGGGATCAGGTGCATCGTGGTATGTAAAATCAAAATTATCCGGGTTGCACCAGGTATATGCTGTGATGGCTAAATCCTATCCCCGACCGATAGAAACACCACTTCATGATCTGCGCCCGGCCAGAGAAACTTGCGAAAAATGTCACTGGCCTCAAAAATTTTATGCGCGAACACTCTGGACCAACAAATATTTTCTTACCGATTCATTGAATAGTGAGTGGAACATAATGCTCCAGATGAAAACCGGTCCGGAATTCAGCGGACTCGGTATGGTGGAAGGAATTCACTGGCACATTAACCCGGCAGTAAATATTGAATACATTTCGGAGAATGATAAGCGTGAAAATATTACCTATGTGAAGTATTATAATAAAACTTCCGGAGTGGTGAAAATTTACAGGAATAACGGCAACCCGATTTCCGACAGCCTTTTGTCAGTATCTACATCAAGAACAATGGATTGCATTGATTGCCACAACCGGCCATCACATAACTATAATTCCCCTACAGTATATTTTGATAAGGCTATGATGACTGGTGCAATTTCGAAAAACATTCCATTCTTCAAGAAAGCTGCGATGGGAATATTGAAAGAATCATTCAGCGACAAGGATACCGCATTGATGAAAATAAAAAACAGTATTACAGACTTTTACAACTCCAGATATAATGAATATTATTCTACCAACAAGGATCTGATAGACAACTCGATAGCAGCAGTTCAGACAGCTTTCAGTGAGAATACTTTCCCGAAAATGAATGTAACTTATGATCATTATCCGGAACATATCGGCCATCTTGAATCAGATGGATGCTTCAGATGTCATAATGATGCTTTTACAGCTGCTGATGGCAGCAAAATTTCCCGCGACTGTAATCTTTGTCATAGTATTGTTGGTCAGGGCAAACAGGGAATGATGGAATATACCAACATCAAAGAAAATCTTGAATTCAAGCATCCTATAAATATTGGAACAGCATGGAAAGAAGCCAATTGTTCAGAGTGCCACAGAAACCTTTATGAATAAATAAGGAAACAGGAAACAGGAAACAGGAAAAAAGAAAAAAGAAAAAAGAAAAAAGCTGCTATTTGAGAATTTCTGTAGTGTAGCTATCTGCCACATCGGACTGATCTTTCGACAGTCCTGAAATAATAACAATCCTGTTATCTTTCCATGCAAGGAAAATCGTTCCGTTATAACCGTCCTTTAGCATATATCTCCCGATCTCTGAATCAACTGGTTCTGCTCCGGCAGAGGTAAGATAATCTCCAACTGATTTTCGTGCTTCCTCCGAAGAATTTTTCTGCATAATAAAGACAGAGAAGATATCAGTTCCCGCTTCATAAGTTGCTTTAAAGGCTTGGTTAAGAAATTTATGCCCAAGGACACTTTCATTTATATAGGTTTCTTCATTGATCTTTTTACCACTTTCAGGAAACATCGAGAGCGCAGATGGCATTTCCGAACCACCTGAAAGCATATTTGCGACCTTAACAGACAGTGATTCAGTAGATTTCAAAGTATTAGCATTCTTAGAATATGTCCGGATCTTCACATAATAATTGCCCTTAAAGAAATTAATTGCCCCATCTGTAATATATCCCTGAGAACCCAGATTCAGAAAACGGAATGACGGTGAACGTTCCGTTGAATATATCCCAAAAGCCATTGTATTATCAGTATGCTTGTAAATTTCAAGTTTGATTACATCTTTCCCTTTTTTATATTCTACAACATGAAGATCAACAAATCCATAGGAAAGATATGTATCAGCCGCTCCATTAATAAAATCCCAAAGGTTTGCCGGTAGAAAGACAGGGTAGTTGTTGTACTTTTTATAACCTTTTAAATCGGGCATGTGAATATCCTGAGCTATTACTGAACCTGATAGAATAATCAGGCTAAATGCAATAAGAATTTTATTATTCATTTTTAAAGAATTGATCTATTATTTCAGCATTCAGTATTATACAAATCGACTTTAACTTTTATCTTTGAGGCCGCTCAGGAAAGTCAGTTTCTACTTAAGTCAGAAAATCAGCGGGAACATTTACCAATCGTGAAATATCTGCAATTTTTTCCTTAATGTCGAACTTTTTAGTACACTCCACCTTACACGAGCTGCACTCTTTGCAAGGATTGTCGTTTGTCCCCAGCTCACTTAACAAAGAGTATGCCATTGACGGATTTGAATAACCATAGGCATACATATACGCTCTCATAAGATCCGGTACCGGAAGGTTCATTGTACAGGCATTAAGACAAATAGTACAACCCGTACAATACAGTCCCTTTTCAGCGCTTGCGATAAAAAGATCTTTCTTTTCCTGTTCAGTGATTGAGATGTCAGAAAGAATCTTAATGTTTAGATCCAGCTGATCAAAGTCTGTCATACCCGGAATTGTAGTAGTAATATCAGGATTTGATAATACCCATTTCAATGCGGCAGCAGAATTAATCGGTTTAGTTTTTTCTTTATCAAGAAAACCTCCTCCTGCCATTGTCTTCATTGCCACAATCCCTATTCCGGCCTGATTAGCCTTTTTAATGGCGCTATTCAATTCATTAATATAGGTCTGTTTAAAATTATATGAAGTAAGAATTACATCCCAGGTATCCATTGCAGCAGCAGCATCGATGACTAACGGTTCATTAGCATGCGTAGAAAAACCAATAAATTTTACCTTACCCTCTTTTTTAAGGTTTTTCACAGCATTAATAATCGGCTTATATGCAAGCATTTCCGGATTCCTAATATCATGAATGTAAAGTATATCAACATAATCCATCTTTAAACGTGACAGACTCGTATTGAACTTTGCAAGGAAATCTTCGGCTGTTGTCTGGTCAGTCGGTTTTCCTTCTTTGTCAACACCTGCAGGTTTAACTTTCGTAGCAAGATAAAATGAACTTCTCGGATAATCCTTAAGAAGGTTGCCAAGCATAATCTCATTATTTCCATTCTGATACCCGTTTGCAGTATCGAAAAGCTTTATCCCTTTTTCATACGCAGCTTTGCAGAGATTCGGATTATCGGCTCTCATAACTCCAAAACTGATTACAGGAATTTTCATGCCTGTTTTCCCAAGAGTTCTTGAGATAATATCACTATGCTGATCTGTTGTTGCAGCTGATACAATGGAAGGTGATAATGCCACTATTCCTGCAGCCCCTGCAATACCAGTCTTCAGAAAACCCCTTCTGTTAATATTTATCATAATAATTAATTGTTTTTAATGTTATGATTCAACCCGATCCGAGTGTAATGATCAGGTTAAAGCCATGTTATTATTTTAGGTTTCTGATCCGGACTGTAATGCCGGAATCCTTTAATAATTTAATTATTTCGTTGGTATCAGTTTCGCCAAAATGGTAAGGATAAAGGATTTTGGGTTTAAAGGCAAGCGCTGCATCGGCAACCATTGCAGGAGTCATTGTATAAGGTAGATTCATAGGCAGGAAAGCTACATCGATGTTCCTTAGCGCCTTCATTTCAGGCGTGTTCTCAGTGTCGCCTGCAATATAAATCTTTTTTCCTCCGATAGTAAGAACATATCCCACTCCTACTCCATTCGGATGATAAGGATGACCAGGAGAGCTTTCATGAACAATATTATAAGCAGGGACTGCTTCGATAATAATGTTATTGATTTCCTGTCTGTCGCCGGCTTTCATAGCCAGTCCCCATGGAATCTTTAAAGTGGAGTTTTGGTTACAAAACAATAGTGTTCCCTGTTTCTTCAGATTCGCTACTAACGCTGTATCAAGATGATCCCCATGTTCATGAGTCACCAAAATAATATCAGCTTTCGGAAGAAACTCGTAATTTCCAGAGCTTCTGACAGGATCAATATAAATGACAAAGCCGTTCACTTTAAACATTAGTGATCCGTGTCCGATAAAATGCATTTCAACTACTCCTGCTGAGGTAACAATCTTATCATATTCAGGAGTCTCCTGAGAATATCCGGGAAC
>JANYIW010000220.1 GCA_025358645.1 Bacteroidales bacterium | reverse complement strand
ATCCCGTAAAAAATTTGTCTTTGACAGGGTAAGCTTTATAAAATTCTATTAACCAGGCTAGATTTATCCGTCCTGTTTCCTTAAAGATATTTGTGTTATAGTTTCTTAAATCAAGTCCATAACATTCTAAATTTACCTGAGAAGGATTTTCGCTCATCCCATTAATTGAAACTGGTTTGAATGAGATTGGTTTTTACCTTTTGCATCAGACTATTCCGTGCAATATTCGGCTCGATAGCTGCAAGGGAGATGATAATGCTATAGCTTATGTCACGGGTCCAGACTCCGGTCCACTTCTTCCCAGCCATAAAAGTGCTGTCGGGAAGGATATCAAGCATAAGCTCTTCGAGAGAGAGCCGATATAGTACATTCATAATAGGGAAGGGGCTTCTAAAAGAAGGCTATTTTGTTCGATCTATACTGATTTTTTTCTCAGCAGAGGTACGACTATTGGAATCAATAACAACATTAGCAGAACTCTGATAATCAGAGATAAGCTTGTCATCAGAAACAGCAACTGACTTATACTTACCCTGGATAACACGATCGCTGTAGATGCTGAAAGTGTCGGAAGAATAAAGCAATTTGGAATCCCTTTTCTCACAACTGATTAAGGCTAATATTGGAATTATGCATCCAAGGATTTTGACTGTATTTCTCATTGGAAGATTTTTTTGATTAAGTTAAGAATTTTGGCAGGTTACGGTACCGATTACAAAAATCTTTCCTGTTTTTGTTATTCTACTACGATCATTCCCCAGTATTGCAAATAGGGAATTTTAAATGTTATCGAATTGCCAGCTTGAGTGAAACTTAGTTCAGTTGATGAACCATGGTTATAATCTGGGCTGGCATACCATACCTTTCTGACCTTACCTGAGACATTAGCATTAATAGCGCTATTCTGGTATTTAACTGGTATTCTCCTTGTTCCGTTATCATCACGCCAGTTGAGATCGGCAGATGTAGAGAAGTTGATTAGATGAATCACTTGTCTGCCTCCGACTTCTTTACCAAGCACAGCTACATTGCCTGAACGAGGAGGCCAATTATTTATATTCATTTGCCGGTCTATTGAAGTTACAGAAGGTGAATTGAATGTACCTCCGTCGCGAAGCAGGTTTTCATAGGCTACCAAAAAATCGTAGTAGGCTATCATTGCTTTTTGCAGGTCTACACTCATCATCCTGTTAGAATTAGGGAAATACTCATGCACAAGCATGTGTTCTCCCAGTTCGATATGAGAACCTCCAAATGCAAAGATTACAGACTCAGTAAGAAGTACTCCCGGAAGATTAAAATAGCCGGTCACATCGGAAAGACCTCTGTTCATGTAGGCAGCAAGTACTGTGTTCATTTTACTATTGCAGAATGCATTGTTATCAGTAATTACATCAGCGAGCTCATCATAAGTAGTCGGAGACCAAACTTCGGTATAGAGGAAATCGACATCAGTTTTAGCTATTCCCTGCTGACCGTATTGATCCACAGCATTCATTAATAATCTTTTTCCAGGTGTTTTTACCTTTATAGCATTCAGGAAGGGAGTAAAAGTATTGGACAGATCAATTAAAGCACCGTTATATGTATAGAGGTTCTTGTCCCTGTTTCCTAGCTGATCAACATGATAACCATCAAAATCAAAGACTTTATAAAGGTCTTCATTCTGCTTTGATATGTAGTCCTGCCATTCCCTATCAGAAGGATTCAGGAGATAAATACTGCTAGACCAACTATCGGGAAGATATATATAGTCTTTTGAAGTATGTGACAAATTTGTGTACATATACCATTTATCCGATACGCCATCAGAAAAAGCATCTTTCCATGCTCCATAAGCAAGATTGTAGAACATAGCCATCATATTATGCTCATGGGCTTTTGTAATATAACTTTGAACAGTTGATAAATAAATAGTCCTTTTTGCTATATCCGGCCATGAACTCTCTGGATTTTCCGGTGTACCGGCAAGAGGTTTATGATGCTTATTTTCAAAATCGTAGAATAAAAGCCCGTTTATATGGTAACGTGTCAGGTTGTTTATAATACCGGTCATACTTTCATCGGTCAATTGAGGAAACTTCGACAGGAAACCATACCTGGGGAATTTTGACCAGTCGGATGAGACATCAATTCCGATACTGCAATAAACGTGTTGTGTACCATTAACAAGATTATAGATATCCGCCATATAGCCTGTATAATCATCAGAAGGAGCAATCCAGTTCCATGTTTGTCCGGTAAGTAAATTCTCCTTAATTATATCGTTATAGTGCCGGTACCTTACCATAGTGGAGGGAGGTAAACTCTTGTCAATATAAAAAGTTATTTTGTCACCGGGCTTATAAGTAGCTTTATCTGTTGAAATGGTTACAGTTATTGCAGGTATATTGGTTGGATTATTATCTTCAACGGGCTGACATGATACAATTAGTATCAAAGAAAGGAGATTATATAGAATCATAATTCTCATGTTTTAGCTATATGATTTAAATAGAATGGCTGGCTGAAAAGAACCAGCCATTCTTAGAAGACTCAAATATTATTTAATGAATTATTATAAGTAACCTGCAACCTATTGTTTGTCAAGTACTATAGTCAAATATTTCAGGTTAAGGGTTACAATATAGTTACCCGCTTGTGAACTGGTAATTGTCCATTTGTTATCATCCCCGGCACCACCAATATGGAAATAGATCTTGCTGTTATCTGACGGATCCTTCATAAACATATCCTGGGTCCAGCTTGTATTCCTGTTTACAGGGAATTTAAAATCACCTGCTGTTAAAGCACCACTGTAAATGAATTCATAACCACTGCTTCCGGAAGTCAGTTCGATGGCTTCTGAAATAGTCCATCCTGCAGGAGAAGCATCTCCAATAATGTATAGTTTTTTCAGGCGTTCACAGGAAATTGTCAGATTCCTCAGGTCCAGCCTTACTTTGTACCATCCATCCACATAGATGTGCCATTTGTTGTCATCACTGGCTCCACCTGTATGACGGTAAACCTTAGTACTATCGTCAGGATCTTTCATAAACATAACCTGAGCCCAGTCAGTGTTTCTGTTAACGGGAAACTTAAAGTCACCTTTAAGAAGCATTCCGTTGTACGTAAAAATATATGGATCAGCATTATCCTGGACCATGCCTGTTGCATTTGAAATGTCCCATCCATTAGGAGTTGCATCTCCAACCATGTACATCTCAGTAAATTCAGCACCTGCTAGTGGAGTGATTTTTATTGTCAGATCGCAGAGGCTTACTATAACTTTATAGAGGCCCTTTTCAGTTATTTCCCACTGGTTATCATCGCTCTCTCCCCCTTTATGCAGATATATTTTTGAGATATCGGTAAGATCACGCATATACATATCCTGTGCCCAGTTGGTATTTCTGTTTACCGGAAACTTGAGGTGACCGACACCTAAACCTCCTTTATAGGTAAAGATGGTAGGTTCATTTTTATCCGGTGTCAGTTCGGATGCATTTGCAATATCCCAACCGTTAGGTGTTGCATCACCCACCATGTAAAGTGTTTTTGTGACAGGAAGATATGGGACTACGGATATATCAAGAACATCTGAGGTATCAGTTGTCTCCGGCATTGTATTGATATGGGCGATCACCCTTGATTCAATTACTACAGCAACATTGGGTTCTGAATTCAAATAATTCAATAAAGTATCATTTAAGGATTCACTGGTAAATGATTTTGAATAGCTAGCCTTATTATGATTATATATCAAGGGAGCAGAAAAATTATTGCCTTTCTTGTCGATCTGAAGTTCGTAAGTAATCGATGTGCCTGAACCCATATTTGAACCGGTTGTCCAGTTAAATGTCATGGCAATGGTGGAAAGTGCTCCTTTCTGTTTCAGGATGTAATTTGAATTACCGGTCGATAATTTCAGAGGAGCATTCAGTCCAACCGGTACGTACTCATCGTACTTTGTACATGAGCTAATATAGATCATCAGGAACAGTGATTCAAGAACTAAAATCAGCTGATGGGAACTCCTTTTGATAAATCGGAGAATATTTCTTGTTTTCATATATTTAAATTTTAAATGATCAACAAATGGAATCATTGTTTAATATCCGGGATTATTGGGAAGTAAGTTAGGATTGGCATCCGCATCCAATTGGGGAATGGGTAAAAGAAGATGCTTTTCAGAAGCATTTGATTTTCCAATGGAATGCAGGAAGTCCAATGCATACTGACCATTGTTTATCCTGATCAGGTCGAACCAGCGATCACCTTCAAAGGCGAGTTCCATACGCCTCTCATGCAATACCTTTTCACGGAAATCATCTGCAGAAAGTCCCGTTACATTTGTTAATCCGGCACGGTTGCGCACAAGGTTCAGGGGGATCTCTGCCTCGCCAGTTCTTCCAAGTTCATTCAATGCTTCAGCCTTCATTAACAAAACATCCGCATATCTGAGGACAGGGAAATTAAGAGGACTGCCACTGGATGCAGTCGATATGTATGACGCGGGCAAAATGAACTTGCGTACATTATAACCTGTAGCATAAGCGTATGTTGAACTATAGTTCCTCCCATCAAACATAGGGCAATCATCGTAGAAAATAGTAACATCTTTTCGCAAATCACCGGCTTCATAGGAATCGACAAATTCCTGGGTTGGCTGATTCCATCCCCATCCAACCGTTGTAAGAGGGGAATCACGCGGGCCCATATAGTTTGTTGTCCAGGAAGAGTAGTTTTCATCGGACCAGAAGTTTAACGAATTGCCCATATACTGTATTTCAAACACCGATTCAATAGTATTCTCAGCATTAGGATTGAAGTTATCTTTGTACTCTGGATTTAAGTTGTACCCCCATGTATGAAGAGTATCGCACAGGCTTGTAACTCTGTTCCAGTTTCCTGTGGTTTTTCCCAATGTAAGATATACTTTAGCCAGCATACCTGCTGCAGAACCTTTGGATGCCCTGCCGATATCAGAGCCCGTATATGTTTCACGTAACGGCAATTCATTTATCGCATCTTTAAGGTCGTTGATGATGAGATCATAAATCAGAGTTTTGGAAGTCCGCTGTGGTCTGGTATCTTCACCTGCATTACCCCAATAAGGCTTAGTTATCAATGGTACATCGCCGAAACAACGAACCAGTATAAAATAATACAATCCACGAAGGAAATGTGCTTCACCTGAAATGCGTTTCTTGAGATCTGGATCCATTTCGATTAAGGGAACCTTGTCAAGTACAATATTACAATAGAGTATTCCCGGAAAGGGACCTCGCCAGAGATCAAGCGCGCCGGCATTGTCAGTAGTCGTAATAAAATCTACCAGTTTCTTTGTCTCAATACCGTCATTTGAATCACTGGGGTTTGCCCCAACCTGACTATTGCCTGCCATAATGTCGGTAGTCCAGATGCGCAGGTTGTACAATTTTGGACGTTGAAGCGGATTATATGCTGCGTTGATAGCCGTAATGATATCTGCCTCAGTTTTATAGAAAGATGATGTATTGACATCCTCAGAAGATGAACGATCAAGGAAATCTTTGCTGCAAGAATTTATGAAAAGCAAAGAAATCAAAAAAGGAATAAGTTTGAATATTTTCATGATTTCGATAATTATTTTTAGAAACTCATATTAACACCTGCGGTGAAAACCCTGGTTAGAGGATATAGATTGTTATCGATGCCGTTAATCCCAACCTCAGGATCGATCCCTGTGTATTTAGTAAGAGTGAATAAATTCTGTGCCGAAAGGTAAACCCGCATATTGGATGCTTTGATTTTTCCGGCGAATCGGTCAGGGAAGCTATATCCCAGGCAGATCGTTTTAAGTCTCAGATATGAACCATTTTCGACGTAACGGTCAGAGATCCGGTTATTATGCGCCGGATCACCATATACCGCCCTGGGTATACTATTGCTTGTGCCTTCTCCTGTCCATCGGTCAAGCACATCTTTGCTCTGATTCCGTGCTGCATCCATGCCTTCGATCTGCATCCTGTTGGCATTGAATATTTTGTTTCCAAAAACTCCCTGGAAGAAGATACTAAGGTCAAAACCTTTATAACTTATGGAGTTATTCAATGATAGAATGAATTTAGGATTTGGATTTCCTATGAAAGTACGGTCATTATCATCGATGATCCCATCATTGTTCAGGTCTTTGAACCTGATATCGCCTGCCTGTGTCGCTCCTTCTACCTGCAACGCCGAATTATTGACATCTGCTGCAGTCTGAAAGATTCCTTTAGTCTCATATCCAAAGAAAGCATTGCTGGGATGTCCGTTCATATTACGGGCCACGTAAAGATTGATATTGCCATCAATCTGACCTGTTGTGAGTGGAACCGTATCAAAAAGGCTGACTATCTTATTTTCCACATAAGTAAGGTTAAGTGATGTATTCCACTTCAGCTTCCCTGTAAGATTCTTTGTCTCGACATTAACCTCAATGCCCCTGTTTTGCATCTTCCCGGCATTGATGTATGGTCTGTTGACTTCATCCTTGTTGTCGTATCCGGTCGTGATAATCACAACACCCCTTACAAGCATTCCGGAAGTGTTTTTTATAAATCCATCAATTGAAAGATTTATCCTGTCATCGAACATTGATGCATCGAAGCCGTAGTTAGTCTGCTTTACTGTTTCCCAATGAATACTGTAGTTGGGCATAGCCAGAGGGTAAACCGTCTGAACCGTAGAGTTGTTAAAACTTGTAGTGGCAATATTCAGAGAAGAGGCAAAGGGATAGTTACTCCCCATTTCCTGATTACCTGTTTCACCATAGCCGACCCGTAGTTTAAGATCGCTGATAAAAGTCAGAGATTTGAAAAAGTCTTCTTTCGAGATACGCCATGCAACTGATGTTGAAGGGAAAGTACCATACCGGTTACTTGAGCCGAAGCGAGAAGAACCATCACGACGTAATGTTGCTGTGAAAAGGTATTTATCGGCATATGCATAGTTGACACGGCCAAAATAAGAGAAAAGAGCCCAGTCACTGGTGCTGCCGGTAGCATTCATACCTACTTCTCCACCGGCATTAAGTACCTGTGTCTCTTCAGTAGCATAACCCTGACGGAAACCGGAAATCCATGTATAAGTATTTTCCTGCGCACTTGTTCCAGCCATCAGGTTAACAGAATGCACATTATTGAATACTTTACCATAGTTTATAGTATTGTCCCAAACCCAGGTTAATGATTTGTTGGATCTCTGATTTAACGAAGCAAGAGTCTGTGGGGCAGACGGCCAGGCGTGTCTGGGCTTCCAGTTTCGATCATCCTGAATATTCAACTGTAATCCAAAGCTTGTCTTAAAATGAATGTCCCTGAGGATATCCAGTTCACTGAAAAGAGATCCAAGAATGTTATAGCCGTTAGTGGCGTTCTTGTTCAATTTGGACATACCAATGGGATTATCAATTCCTCCATACCACTGGGGATTGGTTGATTGCTGATTTGTGAATTCGCCGTTATCATTGTATATTGTCTGGGTCGGCAACGCACCCATGGTATTCTTTATGTTGTAATCGCCATAAAATCTGTTATCATGATTAAGAGTGAGGTTGTTTCCAAATTTGAGAAACCTGAAAATCCTGTTATCAGAGTTAAACTGCACGGTAAAACGCTTATACCCTGTTTCTGCAACTATCCCGTCTTGTGAAAGATAATTGACCGATGCATATATATTAGATTTATCTGTATTTCCCGAATAGGACAAAGAGAGGCTCTGTATCGGAGCAGGATTGAAAAGAGCGTTGAGCCAGTTGGTTCCTTTTCCCAAAATATTCGGATCAATCCAGTCAGGATTAGTTGCCTCATTGTTATTACTGAGCATTTCATTACTGTAAGCAGCGTATTCCGATGCATTCAACATTTCAATTACATTTATGGGCTGCTGCATTGAGTAAAAATAATCGAGATTCAAATGATTCTTTTCAGCCTTTCCTCTTTTAGTTGTGATTATAATTACCCCATTGGCTCCTCTTGAACCATATATTGCAGCCGAGGAGGCATCCTTGAGAACCTGAAGAGATTCAATATCATTTGGGTTAAGTGTATTCAGCGGGTTAAGCATACTCGGTGAATCAAGTGTATTCATCCGCCCGCTGGTTGCTGGGACTCCGTCTATTATGAATAGAGGATCACTATCATCATTATTTATAGAGGAGATACCTCTGATAATGAAACTGGGATCTGCACCGGGAATCCCTGATGATAATACTTGTACTCCTGATGCTCTGCCTTGTAAGGCATCCCCAATGCTGGGTATCCCTGCAGAATTAAGATCTTTTGTATTGACAGTTGCAATAGAACCTGTAAGGTCTTTTTTCTTTTGCGTACCATATCCAACAACCACAACCTCTTCCAGACCGATTGACGACTCAGTCAAAGTTGCGTTGATTTGAGTTAATGCTCCAATAATAATTTCCTGAGATTCCATTCCGATAAAGGAGAATGTCAGACTCTTGGCTTCCTGAGTAACGTCAATGCTATATTTACCGGCAAAATCAGTAATTGTACCCTGTGTTGTTTTTGTTACAATAATGTTCACCCCGGGAATAGGAGCGCCATTCTTGTCTGTTACAGTCCCTGATATTTTTTTTTGAAGCGTTTGTGGCACTTCTGTCAAAAAATCCGGAGCAAGAATGATTTTACGGTCAATGATAGTATACTGTACATCAGTTCCGGTAAATAGTTTATCCAATATCACACTAACTAATTGATCTTTAGCATCGATACTGACTTTACGTTCGGTGTCCAGAAGTTTTTCATTGTACAGAAAGAAAAAATCGCTTTCTGACTCAATTTTGTCAAGTACTTTGACAAGCTCGGTTTCCGAAAAACTGAGTGAAAGCTTTGTCTTCTGCGAGTAGGCGTCTGTTGCGCGAGCTTGCAGAATTCCAAGGATCATAAGAATAACAGCAATACGCATG
>JANYIW010000219.1 GCA_025358645.1 Bacteroidales bacterium | reverse complement strand
AAATAATCAGAAGTCATCCGGAGACCAGGCTATTAAGCAGGTAAAGGGAGCCCGGCCCGATATGAGCAAGGCCAGGGGTGCACGACCAGCCTACATCGAACGACAGTCTGGTTCTGGAATTCCAAAAGGCATTGGCAGACCAGGTGGAGCAATTAAACCGGGTAAAAGATAACTTTAAAGAGCCCGATGAGGTGTTACAATAAATATCTTCATTCAATTTTAATAACTCTGACATTTATGGGGTTGTCATTTATTGGCTTTCTCCCTATGGATGCTTTAGTTGCACAGGTTAAAGAAACTGACTCAACTATTGAATCATCGTTACAGAAATCTTCGTTATTTGCAGGAGCAGCGTACGGCAGCGACTTTATTTATATGGGATCTTCAATCTCCAGTCGCATGCCTTATTATTCAGGGTCATTAACTTACGGGTCAGGTAATAGCCTATATATATCAGTCTCAGCATCTCATCTCAGCAAAACGATTCCTTATTTGGCATTTTACAGCTTGTCAGTCAGTTACAGGCATACCGTTAACGCCTGGTTTGACTATTCGGTCGATCTTGCAGGTTACAAAACACCTGAATCATTACAGAATATTCTTTTTAGCGATTTTGCTTTATTAAATCTTACCACAGGGTTCGATTGGAAATTGATTTATACAAAACTATCGTTTGGTGGTCTGCTTTCTAACGCCAGCAGTGGATATGTTCAGATAAGAAACTCTCATTATTTTCAGACAACTCAGTTTTTTAAGGGAAAAGCCTTCCTGTCTTTTGATCCGAATATTAATCTGCTTTTTGGCAGACTGGTTAAGATTGAATCTACTACCGGCATTACCAAATTCGGAAGTGCTCCTCCTTTTGTACAAACCAAGAAAAAGCAAACCAGTACAACTTTTTCATATTCTTATATTTTTGGCATGATGAATACAGAATTTTCAGTACCGGTAACACTCAATTTCACAAAATTCAGCGTTGAAGCTGAAACAATCTATATTCTGCCAGCATATTCAAATCCGGATTACCCGACGCCAAAAGGTTTTTCCATAAACATTTCAGCCTATTTCAGAATCTTATAAATCGGGAAATATGAATATACTGATAGTTGAAGACGAAAAAAGCCTTTCAAATGAAATTGTATCTTTTCTCAGATCAGAAGGTTATCTATGCGAACAAGTTTTTAGTGGCGAAGAAGCATCTGAAAAAATCGCAATTAACCTATATGATTTTATTCTGCTCGATCTTGGCCTACCAGATTATAATGGTCTTGATCTTATTACGGAAGCACGTAAAATGGGAATAGAAACTGCTTTTATTATAATCACAGCCAGGGGTGCTGTTGAGGACAAAGTTAAGGGGCTTGATATGGGAGCGGATGATTACCTCGCAAAACCTTTTGCGCTGGTGGAACTGTCATCCCGTATTCAGGCTGTAGCCAGAAGAAAATTTAAAATACCGAACCAGGACATTAATATCGGCGATTTTGTTATTGAACTACAATGCAGAATAATAACCTTTGAGGGAAAAGAAGTGCTGCTTACAAAGAAAGAATATGACCTTCTTCAGTACCTGGTTATTAACAGAAATAAAGTGTTAACACGATATCAGCTTTATGAACATATCTGGGGGAATATTCTTGATGATCAATATGATAGTAATTTCATTGACGTTCATATTAAGAATGTCAGGAAAAAAATGAATGAGTTTGCTCCCACTCCATGGATTGAAACCGTGAGGGGAATAGGTTACAGGGTAAGACTTGAACAATAATTTTCCGATATGGCCAGACTAAGGGTAAAACTAGCTTTATTCAACTTGCTGTCGAAGATTGTTTTCACTGGTTTGTTCCTTATTTTTATGCCATACCTGGTTGAAAGAATAAACTTAATACAGGAAGATAACAACCTGATCCAAAAAAGGGAGCAGGTTCTTTCCCTTATATCAAAAATAGGAATAGAACCTTTTATGTCGTCCGACAGTGGAAATGTATTCGGCAATTATAATATATTTAAAGAGGAGTTCACCAGTCTTGAAAGGGTTAATCTTGAAAAAGATGAGAATTTTATAGAAATCACGAGCAGACTTATAGAGGGTGATAAGATTACTTTTCGTGTGCTAAACTATTCCTTTAAGGTCGATGGGAATATGTACCTGCTTGAGGTTGGGAGAAGTCTGACAAGTATAAATCAGACAGAGAAAAATATTAAAAAAGTGATTTGGTTATTTTTAGTCTTAATTATCCTTATCACCTTTCTTACTGACCTTTATTACACCGGATGGTTGCTCAGACCCCTCAATAAGATAACCAAAAAGCTCAAAGGTATATCCGATCCTTCCATATTTGATAAGCTACCTGTCAGAACAACTACAACTGATTTCATGCAACTCGACAGTACACTCATTGAATTAATGGTACACATTGATGATCTTTTCCAAAAAGAAAAAGAGATCACGGTCAATATATCGCACGAATTACTTACACCAATATCGGTTATCAGGGGTAACCTTGAAAATCTTCTCTTAATGAAAGATATAGAACCTACTATTGCTGAAAAAATCGAAGAATCACTTAAAATGTTATATCGGCTTCAGAGTCTTGTCAACTCTTTATTACTTATTGCCAGGCTCGAAAGCAGGCAATATTTGCGTGAAGAATCTTTTTCTGTGAATGAACTTCTATCTGAGATTATTAGTGAGATTTACCCGATAGCCGAAGATGCCGGGATATTCATAAAGTATGATTTTGCACAAGATCTTACTTTTACCAGGGCTAACAAGCCGTTGGTTTTCTCTATGTTTTACAATGTTATGAATAATGCTGTAAAAAATAATAAGGCAGGTGGAAATATTACAATTAAAAGCTTTCAAAGTGGGAAAAAATTTATCGTTACTATCACAGATACCGGAAGAGGTATGTCTATGGCACATATGAGTAATCTCTTCTCACGGTTCAAAACCAGAGTTGAATACGAGGGGGCTGGCACAGGAATCGGTCTTGCAATAGCAAAATCCATTGCCGATTTTCATGGTATTGAGATATTAGTTGAATCGGAGGTTAATAAAGGAACCTCCTTTTCATTCAGATTATCTGGAAATTCATGAAACATTCATGTTGGCGATCTATTTTTGTCTCATAATATTTAATACAGATAATTATGAAAAAGTTAATGACTATGAAAAACCTGTTATTTATAATTGCAGCAACACTTATTATAATCTCAAGCTGCACCAAGACAGCTGATGGCCCGGGAAAGCTTGTAGTGAAAGTAACTGATGATCCATTCAACATCAGTTATGTAGAATCTGCCACTATTACTATAAATAAGATTGAAATCAGGAAGTCAGGGCAGAATGATGCCAGTCCATTTATAGTTCTATCAGAGGACACCATGACTTTTGATCTCATGAAACTAAGAAATGGAATAACCCGGGAAAT
>JANYIW010000282.1 GCA_025358645.1 Bacteroidales bacterium | reverse complement strand
CCGGATTGAATATCAATAATGCTTAAACGCACACTTCCAAGTGCAACACGGTTGTTAATATAAATACCACTTTCATCAGGACCCCGGTATTGAATGCGTGCGAGCATTCTTTTCAATAGATTTTCAGGATTCTGCAAAGGTTCTGAACTATTGTAAATCCCTACAATTCCACACATATTATTGGGGTTAAGTAAATAGAAACTTTCACTACCGGCTTTCTGTTTTCCTGCTTATATAGGAAGTAATCGCATTGATTGATTCAAAATTCTCCTCAATTAAATCTTCATCGACTGTCTCGATACCAAACTTTTCTTCAAGAAATGTAATTAAAACTACAAATCCCATTGAATCAAAGTAACCCTCTTTAAAGATTAATGAATCATTTTGAATTTTATTTTTATCAACAAATGTAGCTTGTTGTATATGTTCTTTTATAGTATCCCTGATCGAATCTATGTCCCGGGTCATTATCATAATGAGTTTAAGTATTAGTTAATAGTTTAATCTTTAATGTAATATTTGCTATAATGTTTGTAAGAGCTTGTTTCTAAATTCAGGTCATTAAATATAACATCATAATTATTGAATTTGTTCGTTTTAAGATTACTTAAGACAGTAGTAAAAATATCCTTACTTGTAAAGTTATTCCTGATTATGACAAGTATTTTCGAAGCATATTTCATCATCAGTGTAGCATCAGCAACAATTCCAACAGGGGTTGTGTCAATGACAATATAATCATAATTGGAATTTAGATAATTCATAAGATCATCCAGTACTCCCGATTCCATCAATTCCGAAGGATTAGGTATTATAGGTCCGGCAGAAATAAAGGAGAGATTTTCTATGGTAGTTTTCCTTATAATATCATTAACCGAGGCATTTTTGCTCATATAATTTGAGAGTCCTGTTGAGTTATCAACTTTAAGTTTTATATGCAAATTAGCTCTCCGTAAGTCGCTGTCAATAAGAATTGTCTTATAGCCAACTGAGGCAATAGAAGATGCAAGATTAAGTGAAATAAAGCTTTTTCCATCACCTGGTTGGGACGATGTTAAAATTATTACTTTAGATTTTGCCTGGTCAGATTTAAGGAACAAATTGCTTCTCAGATTTCTGAAAGATTCAGATATTGCAGACTTCGGGAAATCTGCTACTACAGAATCGCTTTTATTTTTATTACTGTATATTACACTTAAAACCGGACGATGAAGGAGGAATTCCACATCATTGATACTTCTGATTTTATAATCGAAGATATCTCTTATTAATAAGTAAAGAGTTGGAATAAGTAATCCAAAGAAAAATGCCATCATCAGATTAAAGCTTTTCTTTGGTGATACGATTCGTGAGGTTATTTCACGTGCCGGTTCCATGATTTCATAATCCGGATAATTTGAAGCTAATGTAATCCCTGCTTCTGATCTTTTCTGAAGCAGATAGGTTATCAATACATCATTCACATTAAATTTCCTTTGCAAACCTACCATATTTATCTCCGTTTTTGGCAGTTTTGTTATCTCTTTTGAAAGTTTATCTTCCCTGTACTTCAGTTCGTTGAGAGATAGTGTAAGTGTATTCAGATTATTAGTAAAATTTTCAATAATAGCTTGTTTTTGCTGTTTTATTTTGTTATCAATCTGACCAAGAAAAATATTTTTTTCATTGGTATTGCCAGTACTTATATTTGATCTTTGGCTATTTAAATTAATGAATTCAGATATAAGCTGGTTGGTTATAGCATCAGAAACATTCATTGAAGATGGAGGTACAACGCCAGCGCCTGACTTATCCTGATTCGCTTTAAAATAGTTTATTACATAATTATAATAACGTTCCTGACTTTGAAGGGCAGCCCGTTCCGTCTGAATTTGTGTCATCTGCTCGTAAATTCGCTGTCCTTGAAAGCTAAAATCCATTACCTGGTTATTTGACTTATAGTTTTTAAGGGCTGATTCTGAAACCACAAGGGAGTCAGATATTGTTGATATTTGTGAGTTTATAAATTTGACTGTATTATAAGCCATTTTGTTTTTCTTAGCCAGGTTATCTTCTAGAAAATAGTTAAGGAATTTGTTGAGAAAACTAATTGTTTTCTCAAGATTTTGCCCGCGGAATTGTATTTTTAGAATTGATGCCAGGGGTGAAACTTTATCCACTTTAAGTTGACTCAAATATCCCTTGGCAAGATAGTCGAGATGACGAAACATGAAGTAATAACGGTATTCAGATTTAGGTTTATCCAGGGGATAATCCTTGTTTAATGAAACCGAAAACCTGAACTGTTTGTTGCTGATGGTTTCATTAAATTTGCAAATAGTGTCAATTTCAATAACATTATATTTATAAGTAATCAGATTATCGAGATAATTATAAGTCGACACATCCTTTTGGGATGAAGTCAATCTGAAGGAGTATTCATCGAGTATATTAATAAATAACTTCGCTTCGATTGGCTGAATATGTGATTTATCAATTGTAACCTGGAATGGGACTTGTCCATAAAGCTCATCTGTCCGTTTAAGAATTTTAGATTTTTCCCTGAAATAACTTACCTCAAAATTCATATTTGCTATTGTATTAAAAACTAAATCAAACGAATTAAGATTATTAATTTCGTTTTCAATAGCTGTCAGTGACTGTATAGATTCAATTCCACCAAAGAGTTGACTTGAGCCAAGCATTGAGGAAGTTTTATTCTCCACCGGACTAATAGAGGCAGTTGCTTCATAAGTTTTTGGGGTAATAAAATAGAAAATAACAGCGATAGATAAACATAGGAATATGCAGATAATATAAAAATATTTTATTGAAGCTACCTTTAATAAAAAATATTTAAGTGGGGCTTTCGAGGATTCTGATTCAGGTGTTGCCATAATATTTGCAAAATTATATTTAAAATCTAACGTTGGTAAAAAGTAACACTGCAATAAGAGTTGTGATTGATGTTAAAATAGTTGTATAAGTATTGTTCTGATAACTTGACGAAATAGATTTCAGAGGTTCAATAATAATGACATCGTTAGGTAAAATATAATAATACTTTTTACCAGCTATTTTGGAATCTGAAAGATTAAGATTATGATGCATTATTTTATCCCCTTCCTGCCTGATAAGAATTATATTCTTCCTGTCGCCATAACGGGTAAGTCCGCCGCCAAGAGCGAGTGCCTCATATACATTAATTTTATCCTGTGAGAATGTAAAAGCTCCCTGGTGTTCCACCTCACCTAAAAGGGATATCTGATTATCGATGAATTTAACTGTTACAGACGGATTGGTAACATATACACCAAGAGCTGTCTGGATTTTTACAGCAGCCTCTGAAGTTGTCAATGATCCAACGTTTATTTTACCTGCAAAAGGAAAATTTATATTTCCAGCCTCATCAACATTATATCCGAGTATCCCATTACCGGCATTTGAATATCGAATTTCTTCTGAAAAGTTGAATATCTGACTTGTCTGAGCGTCTGTACTTAATATTTTAATATATAATTTGTCGAATGGAAGAATTGTTTTTTGAATTTTGGGATTTACCACAGGTTCTTTAAGTTCATTAATATCATTGAAATAGGTCAAATCTTTCATAGGGACACAAGAAATAATGAAAAACATTATAAGTAATACTCCACACAGATTCCGAATATTTGTTTTCTTTTTCATAGCCTCAGCATGGTTAAGTTTTTATTGTTTAGCAATATTAGGAAATTTTAGTGAAATGACCAATTCTCTTTGTATGATGGTACGCTTTATGAAATAATTTTTATATTTGTTTTTAGTATTATTTTATAATTTTACATTTTAAATTACTGAAATTCAACTTTAATACTCAATAAATTGGCAAAGACAGCGTTAATTACAGGAATTACAGGACAGGACGGAGCCTATCTGGCGGAATTCTTAATAAAGAAAGGGTACCTTGTTCATGGCATAAAGCGGAGGAGTTCTTTAATAAACACCGACAGGATTGATCATCTTTATCAGGATCCGCATGTTAAAGAGAGGAACTTTATTCTTCATTATGGGGATCTGAGCGATTCTATGAATGTTACACGAATAATTCAGGAGAGTCGTCCGGATGAGATTTACAATCTTGGAGCGATGAGCCATGTTAAAGTTAGTTTTGATGTTCCGGAATATACTGCAAATACGGATGGAATAGGTACATTACGGATACTGGAAGCAGTGCGACTTCTGGGGATGAAAGATCAGACCAGAATTTATCAGGCTAGTACCTCAGAACTGTATGGACTTGTTCAGGAAGTACCTCAGACAGAAAAAACACCATTTTACCCAAGAAGTCCTTATGCTGTAGCAAAATTATATGCATACTGGATAACAGTAAACTATCGTGAAGCATACGGATTACACGCCAGTAATGGTATCCTCTTTAATCATGAATCTCCGATACGGGGAGAAACTTTTGTTTCGAGAAAGGTAACACGAGGTCTGGCTCGAATTGTTCTGGGGATGCAGGATATTTTGTTTATGGGAAATCTTTCTTCAAAGCGTGACTGGGGGCATGCGAAAGACTATGTAAAAGCTATGTATCTGATACTTCAGCAGCAGCAGCCTGATGATTATGTAATCGCTACCGGTATTACAACCGAGGTCCGGGAGTTTATCAGACGATCATTTGCTTTAACAGGCATTGACGTCACCTTCTCAGGGGAAGGAGAAAATGAAAAGGGTATTATTACAGCTATTGATGAGACCATTTTTAAAGATAAGGTTGGGAAAGACCATTTAGAAAGTTTTAAGATCCGGACCAGGAAGAACCCTTTGGTTGTGAAAATAGATCCCGCTTATTTCAGGCCGACAGAAGTTGATTTACTTCTTGGTGATCCGACCAAGTCGAGAGAAAAACTCGGATGGATACCGGAATATGATCTTGATGGTCTGATTTTGGATATGGTAACATCTGATCTTCTTTTGATGAAGAGGGAAAGTTATCTCAGAAAAGGAGGTTTTAGCACCTATAATTACTTTGAATAAATAGCTGATAAGCTTACAGGTCATCCATATAGATAAGTTGTGCAAAACACGGGGTGTTTTTACAAACCTGTCCTATGAAATACTGTTTTTATTGTTTTCAATAGAATAATGAAATCTAATCGAAGAGACCAATTATCTATATACGCTAAATCCAATTCCATCCATTTTTCAAATTTAATATTATTTCTGTCAGGTTTAATTTGCCAGAAACATGAGAGACCCGGTTTAACTGAAAGCCGCCTTAATTGCCATCTCTTATACTGTTGTGTTTCACTTGGAAGCGGGGGACGAGGCCCAATTAACGACATCTCACCTTTCAGGATATTAAAAAGCTGAGGCAATTCATCAAGTCCTGTTTTTCGAAGTAATTTACCGATACTTGTTACGCGGGGATCATTTTTTATTTTAAAGACGGGCCCGTCCATTTGATTTTCGGCCTCAAGATCTTTTTTAAGTTTTTCCGCATCGACTATCATTGTCCTGAATTTAAATAGACTGAACTGTCGACCCCTTATACCCACTCTGGCCTGTTTAAATACTACAGGCCCTGTTGATGTCATTTTTATTAAAATTGCAATAACTAATAATGCCGGAGATAAACAAATTATCATGAATAGAGAGATACCTATATCCATAATTTTCTTAATTGCCAGTGCAAATGGGTTATGAGGTATGTTAATGAAAGTAAGAAATTTCTGATTTCCAATTATGGTTTTTATTGCGTTTGTTAATTTATTATTCTGATCTGTATAATTCAAACTGAATACAACCCCCAATTCTTCACAAGATCTTACTGTATTTCTTACTTCAGAAGGAATCACCTTTGTTTTAAAATAAATTACTTCATCAATTATATCAACTTCCATAAGGTCATGAAGTACGGTTAAATATTCTTCAGGGAGCAGGATAATTGCTTTTTCAAACTTTTCCTTAAGCTGAGAGGATCCGGTAAATATTGCAATAATCCTGTATCCCCATTCCTTATTTACGATCAGACTTTCAATAAATGGTATGGTTGAATCGTCGGCAATTAAAACAACATTAATATAGTTATATCCCTTAGCCCTGGCAACTCTAAATACTTTGTACTCTAAAGATCTGGCAAGAAACAGAAACAAAAGACCAAAAAAAGCAGACTCTAAGAGGAATAGCCGGGAAATCAAATAGAGCTTAAAAGCAAAATAAAATATTAGTAATAGAACGATTATTAATATTGTGGATTGAAAATATTGATAAAAGAGGACCCTGTAGCGTTTTGTTCTTGGTATTTCAGCGA
>JANYIW010000183.1 GCA_025358645.1 Bacteroidales bacterium | reverse complement strand
AGTCTTGCAAACCCGGTCACGAGATTTGCACCGAAGAGTTCCGATGTTTCAAATAAACTGTTTCTGTCAACAATCTGTGCAATGACATCTTTAACATCATAAGCTTTATTTGGGTCTTCCGGAATAATATCTCTGAGTTTTTCATTTATCTCATTAATCGATCCGTCGTCGCTTACAACCGGAGGATTTTCAACATTATTCGAGGGAAGATAGGATAGAAATTTTTTCAGAGCGAGAATAGTATTTTCCTCGTCATCATAGATCATGTGTGCAACACCGCTTTTACGCGCGTGAACTTCTGCTCCTCCGAGACCCTCCAATGTTACATCTTCATTCAGAACCTCTTTGACAACGTTAGGTCCGGTGACAAACATATAGCTGGTGTGATTTACCATAAAGACAAAATCAGTCAGGGCAGGGGAGTAGACTGCGCCACCGGCTGCTGGTCCCATTATTACAGAGATCTGAGGTATTATTCCGGAAGAATGAATAATATTCTGAAAGATAGCTGCATAACCGCTGAGGCTGGCAACTCCTTCCTGTATTCTTGCTCCACCTGAGTCTATCAGTGCAATTATCGGTGAACCCATTTTTAGGGCCATCTCCTGGATTTTTGCGATTTTTTTTGCATGTACAATCCCTAATGATCCACCCATTATAGTAAAATCCTGGGCATAAGCAAAGACCAGCCTTCCGTTAACTTTTCCGTGTCCGACTATTACACCATCACCGTAAGATCTTTCAACTTTCCCGAATTCTACGGGTTGATCAGCAGGCGTTACAAACGAGTCTATCTCTTCAAATGTGTTTTTGTCAAAAAGCAGATTGATGCGTTCATGGGCTGTGAGTTTTCCTTTAGAATGTTGCTTCTCAGCTTGTTTGGCACTATATTGTTTTTCTATTGCCGACTGACGGTCAGTGAAGGCTTTATAATACTTACCCGATAAATCCATACCCTGTTTATTTTACGGTTTCAAAAATAGACAATATCATGATAATTACAAATAGAACTCTCGACCGTAATAAGTTCAGTTTTTGTAATATAATGATAAACAACTAAATGGACAATAAGTTATTTCGAACGTCTCAATCTTAGTCTTGCGGTCTTGTTGTGTTGTAGTATTGAGTCTTTTGTCTTTTGCTACTTTGGCTTAAACAAACCTTCTGCATTCGACCCCAGCATCCCGGCCTGCAGCATAATATCACTTGCTCTTTTCAGGTTTTTGATCATTTTTTTATTCACAACAGAATAATGACGGATCTTTTCAAGTTTATCTCCTATATATTCAATGTCTTCATCGGTTGTTGTCCAGTGGCGGGAATTATAAATCGAAAGGTCGAGGGGCAGAGAATAGGATCGTAGTGATTTATCGCCATCAGTATTGAAATAAAAATCAAAATAAGACATTACAAGTTCGCGTAATGAGCGGTAAACAGGCTCTCTGTATCTTAATGAAGTGAAGTTTGATTTTGCTACAGCTCCCCAGTAACCTTCTTCGTTGAAAACAGCAATTACATGGTCGTCGTCATTAAAAGCTTTCAGGTCAACAATCAATGGTTTATAACCAATAAATTCCATGGCAGCAGCGGCAAAAAGAGCTCCCTCAAAACAATGGGCGGATTTTTTCTTAATTACCCATCGTGGAGACCTGCATTCATAAACAGGATTATAATCAATTGAGTCTAGGAATCCCTGAATCTTATCAGTGTCACTCATTGTCTTCAAAAACCTGATCTCGTCTTTTGTCCACTCCATAATAATGACTAAATATTTATTGAAGTTTTTAGAATTTTGGGTTTAGGATACTTTTACTTTTTTACCCCCCAACCCCCCAAATGCCTGCCTGCCGGAAAAAAATACAAAAGTCCCCTTTAGGGGATAGCCGTCAAGCTAAGGTGTCAAATATAGTAAAATAGTGAGAGAGTTTAGTACAAAACAGAATGTAAAGTATTGAATATATATCCGATACATTTCCCCTCCTTTTGAAGGAGGGGTGGCCGGACCACTTTTTAAATATGATACAAATCCTGATACCGGCCGG
>JANYIW010000159.1 GCA_025358645.1 Bacteroidales bacterium | reverse complement strand
TAACAAAAAGGGTCAGGGCAATCATTCCGGTTCACCTGTACGGATGTCCTGCTGATATGAATGAGATAGGATCAATTGCCGTAAAATACGGATTGCATGTTGTAGAGGATTGTGCCCAGGCGCACGGTGCTGAGTATGACGGGAAAAAAGTCGGGACATTTGGAATAGCCTCTGCATTCAGTTTTTTCCCCAGCAAGAACCTTGGTGCATTCGGTGATGGAGGAGCGATAGTGACTAATGACAATGAGATCAGTGATCTGGTACGAAAAATTTCCAATCATGGACAGCTTAATGAAAAGCACAAGCATTTCATAGTGGGGAGGAATAGTCGTCTGGATAGTATTCAGGCTTCCATACTGAGTGCAAAACTGAAACATCTTGATATCTGGAACAAACAGAGGCAGAGGGTTGCTGCTTTTTATATTCAGCAACTTACAAATAAAGCTGAATTCATCTTACCTTTCTCTGACCAGCATAAAAAACATGTTTACCATCTTTTTGTTATCAGATGTAAAGAAAGAGCAATGCTCATTAAACTCCTCGATGAAAAACTGATATCATGGGGAATACATTATCCGAAGGCACTTCCATTCACTGATCCTTACATTTATAAAAAACACAGACCGGAAGATTTTATAAATGCAAGCAGTATTATCCCTGATATCATCTCTATTCCCATTTATCCGGAATTAACAGAGGAACAGCTAATTATTATCAGTGATCAGCTGAAGAAATATCATGAATAGCAACAAGAGTAAAAATATAAGCGATTTTATTCAGCACGGAGGTCTTACTTTTTTTTCATGTCTGCTTTCTGTAATAATTATACCCATAAAAGTAGATTTTTTACCTCCAATCATGATATTGTGGGTGATATCCTGGTTACTGGAAAACCATCAGCGATTTAATCTGATCTGGAATCTAAAAGATCCCGCAGTCTTGCTTTTCATTGGATTTGCTCTATACTTTATATGGTATTTGACTGGATTAACCTATACTGAAGATTTGCATAATGGTAAAATACTAATATTCAGAAGGTTATCATTTATTGTTTTTCCTTTTGTTATGATGTTTCCGGGGGAACTTATTAAGAAGAGAATCAGGATTCTTTTAAAGGCATTTTGCGTGAGTACACTGATGTATGTTTTATTCTCTTTTGTTATGGCTCTGATCAGATCAACCTACTTTACTAATGGCGATGTTACTTTTAATCCGCATCCTGCTGACTTCGATTATGAAAACTATTTTTTCGGAACTCGTTTTGCTTTTTCACAGCATCCGACTTACGTTTCGATGTATGTGGTGTTCTCCATTTTCATAGCATTTGAATCTTTTTTCGACAGAAATCTCAACCGGCTACTTAAATTTTTTTGGTTGCTCACAGTAATGACTTTTCTTGTTTCTTTATATCTCCTGTCATCCCGGGCGGCTATACTATCAGCTCTGATCCTGATACCAGTCTATTTATTTTTCAAATTTAAGGAGAGGAAGAAATGGTGGGTTTCTGTATTAATTATTATTGTAGCTGTGTCAATACTGGCAGTTTTATTCCTGAACAACGAGCGGTTTAAATACTATTTCCCGGAAGTTTCAGATACTTCAGTTGTAGAAAAAGTAATGCTGGATAACCGGATTCCAATTTGGAAGTCCTCAATAGATGTTATTAAGAAAAACCTTTTTCTGGGAGTAGGAGCGGGCGATGCAAGTCACCAACTTCAGAAGGAGTACCTTCAAAACGGATATACTGAAGCTTACTACAATAATCTTAATGCTCATAATCAATACCTGGAAGTGTTGATAGGAACAGGACTTATCGGGTTTCTTATTTTTGTATCAATTCTTATTTATATGATTAAAAGGATGATTATAAACAAAAATCTGGTCTTTGGTATGTTTATAGCAAATATGCTGATATTCTTTCTTTTTGAATCCATATTAAACAGGATAGCGGGAATCACATTTTTTTCCCTTTTTGCTTTCCTGTTATTACATACAGAATCCAAATTATCAGTTGTCAAAAAAAGAGGTAACCTGTCAGATGATGATTCGATAGTTATAATCTGAAATGAACTGGTTGAATAGTATAACAAAAAAAGGGAGCAATTAGCTCCCTTTTTTT
>JANYIW010000023.1 GCA_025358645.1 Bacteroidales bacterium | reverse complement strand
AGCCACGGTTGTTGGTAGTGGTAATGCGATCAGGTATCTTGAAGATATTGTTAATAGACCGTTTAAATCACTCATAGTAAAGGATGGCGATACACTTGACCTTGGTAATAAAACCCTCAGGTTTTTTTCAGCGCCAAACCTACATTGGCCCGATACGATGTTTACGCTGCTTGTAGAGGACAAGGTATTGTTTACATGCGATGTATTTGGAGCACACTATTGTTCTCCCGAAATGTACAGCGACTTTACTGGAAACTATGCAGAAGCTTTTAAGTACTACTTTGACATCATAATGAGCCCATTCAGCAGGTTTATGCTGAAAGCCATTGAGAAGGCAAAACTTCTTGAGATCGATTTCATTTGCCCTGGACATGGACCTATCCATAAGGAAAACCTCAGAAAAGCGCTTGATCTCTCTGAAAAGTTTGCGGACCATTATATGCAGATTGTGTCTGAAAAAAATAAGATGAATATTCTGATCGCTTACATCTCGGCTTATGGTTACACAAAAGATGCAGCATATTTAATCGCAGAAGGGATTCTTGAGAATGAGGGTATTACCGTGGATATTACGGATATTGAAAATATTTCTTTAGCAGAGCTGGAGTCAAAGTTGATAATGTCAGACGGATTACTGGTTGGCTCACCAACAATCAATCAAAATACCTTACTCCCTGTATACAAGTTATTCGCATTGATCAATCCAATCAGGGACAAGGGCAAATTAGGTGGTGCTTTCGGATCCTATGGATGGAGCGGAGAGTCGCCAAACTTAATTCTCGAAAACCTTCGTCTGCTTAAACTGAAAATATTTGAAGAAACTGCTGCATTTAAATTTTCAGCAGAAAACAACAAAAAAGAAAATTTAATAGAATTCGGAAGGAACTTTGCTCAGAGATATATTCAGGAATGTGGGCACATAAAAAATCCCGGCACTTGACCGGGATTTTTTTTTAGACAATTATGAAATTTCAATTTTCCTGTTGATCTTGCTTTTTTCTTCTTCCATCTTTGGAAGAGCCACGGAAAGAATTCCATCTTTATAATTGGCTTCTATTTTTTCCCTGGTTACATTTTCCGGAACATAGAAACTTCTGCAGAATGTTGAATAGCTGAATTCTTTTCTCTTGTATCCATCGCCGCTTTCTTCCGATTCATTCTTAGTCTCCGATGAGATCGTAAGCACATCCTCATTTATATCAATCTTCAGATCTTTCTTGTCAATCCCCGGGATAGCGAGGTCAAGAACATAATTCTTTTCATCTTCCCTGATGTTCACTGCAGGCATTGAGCTGGTCCTGTTTGTTACTAAAGGGAAAAGATCTTCATCAAAAATATTCGGCATGTAAAATGGCCTGAAAGTTCTTCTGGTATTTGTTGGTAACATAGCTTGGTCCTCCTATAATTTAAGTTTAATTTTTAATTTAAAAGTGCATAAGAGTATTTACAAACCTCGTTCCAATATGATAAAGATGACATAATGGCATAATAATATAATTCATATAGGACATTATGGCAGTATTAGTCAAAAAGTAGTCAACCCTCTTTACGAAGTAGAGAGAGGCAGGGGGTGAGTTCATTAGAGGTAAAGAGAGGGGCATGGAGTGAGTTCTTGATAGGCAGGAAAGCTCGTCTACTGCAGCGCAATATTTTTAGCGAATTCCAAAAAATTGGATTAGGTTTGTAGTAAGAAGTGCATTTATCAATGAAAGCAACATTAAGAAACATTCTTATCTTTTGTGGTATTCTGATCCTCATAGGCTGTGCCTGGTTTTTCCGGAATATAGTTGTATATATTTTGGTGTCAGGAGTTTTTTCTATAATGGGCCGACCGCTTGTAGATCTGTTTTGCAGAATCAGGATTAAGAAATGGGTTTTTCCCCGGTCTTTAAGCGCACTTTTAACACTGGGAATCATTTGGGGAATTATTATAATATTTTTTGTTATTTTCGTTCCGCTCGTTACGCGTCAGATAGATTATTTTTCTACCATCGACAGTGAAAAAATTGTTCAGATTGTAGCAGAGCCTTTAAATAAAATTGAGAATCTTTTCAGAGTCGTTAACAAGGATATTTCCAAAAGTCTGTCTATTGATGATTATATTGTTGGTAAGATTGCCGGAGTCATAAATATTAACATGATCCAGAATTTTATTGGATATCTGATCGGAATTCTTGGTAACGTTATTATTGCAATATTCTCAATTACATTTATAACTTTTTTCTTCCTGAAAGACCAACAGCTGTTTTTCGAGTCTATATTAATGTGGGTACCAGATAAATATGTAGATAATGTAACCAGGGCTCTCTTTTCGATAAAAAAACTTCTGACAAGGTATTTTATTGGTATTGTAATACAAAGTACATGCGTAATGATTCTTGTTACAATCGGAATGACTATCGTAGGCATTGATTTCCAACAGGCTCTGGTAATGGGACTTATTCTCGGAATTTTAAATGTTATCCCTTATGCAGGTCCATGGATTGGTTTGTTTATCGCAATAATAATGGGCGTAGCCTCGCATATCAATCAGGATTTTAACACCGTTGTGATACCCCTGGTTTATTATATGATGATTGTTGAAGGGATAACACATTTAATAGATAATATTGTGTTTCAGCCAGTTATCTTTTCAAATAGTGTGAAGGCTCATCCACTTGAGATCTTCATAGTAGTGCTGGCATCCGGATTTGCTGCCGGAATACCAGGTATGATATTCGGGATACCAGCTTATACCGTTCTCAGGGTTTTTGCACGTGAGTTCTTTTATAATTTTAAGGCAGTACAGAAGATCACTTCAAGTCTGTCTCCTGAAAATATTGGAAACAAACCACAAATGCCATTCCGGTCGAATCAGGGGCCAGTTACAGAATAGACTACTACCAGAATTTTGATATCAGGATTAATTAAGGATTATTTTCCAACGAGAAACGAGCCGGTTAATGAAACAATATTCTTCTTTATTGAGCAGTTTATTTCATTTTTATTATGATGGATTCAGGAATATGTCTGGTTGGGGAAGAAAGGTATGGTTGATAATCATCATTAAACTTTTTATTATGTTTGCTATATTGAAGATCTTCTTTTTCCCAAATTTTCTTTATAAAAACTACCATACTGACAAAGAGAGAAGTGAACATGTTCTCAATCAATTAACCAATTCATCCGACAACCATGATAGAAAATATTGATTTGAGTCTTGTTGACTGGTCAAGAGCTCAATTTGCCCTGACAGCAGTTTACCACTGGCTATTTGTACCTCTTACACTTGGATTATCCTTCATTCTGGCTATAATGGAGACAATATATGTAAAAACAGGTAACGAGGAATGGAGACAAATTACCCGGTTTTGGATGACACTTTTTGGAATAAACTTTGCTATCGGTATTGCAACAGGCATAATTCTTGAATTCGAGTTTGGCACCAACTGGTCAAATTACTCATGGTTTGTTGGTGATATATTTGGTACTCCACTTGCTGTTGAAGGAATTCTGGCTTTCTTCCTCGAATCGACTTTCGTAGCAGTTATGTTTTTTGGCTGGAATAAAGTGAGTAAAAAGTTTCATCTTGTTTCTACCTGGCTGGTAGCTATCGGAGCTAATCTCTCGGCACTCTGGATTCTTGTAGCAAATGCATGGATGCAACATCCTGTTGGGATGATATTTAATCCTGAAACGGCACGAAATGAAATGGTGAATTTCTGGGCAGTTCTCTTTAATCAGGTCGCGGTGGATAAATTCTTGCATACAATATCATCAAGTTTCCTGCTCGCTTCAATGTTCGTGCTGGGAATAAGCGCATGGTATCTGATAAGTAAAAGGGAAGAACAACTTGCAAAACGAAGCATACTGATAGCCGGAGTATTCGGACTTTTATCATCACTGATGGTTGCATTTACCGGAGATCAGTCTGCCAGAACGGTATCAAAGATACAACCCGTTAAATTCGCGTCGATGGAAGCAATGTATGAAGGTAAAACTAATGCCGGCTTAATAGCTTTCGGAATTCTGAAAGACACAGAAAAAAAAATAGGGGATAAGACTGTAAAGGAATTTGCCTTTAAAATACAGATACCCGGATTACTTTCAGTTCTTACAGGTGGCGACAAAGATTCCTATGTTCAGGGACTTAAAGATCATATCTCGGGAAATGAGAAGTTGGGAATAACTTCAACCCCCGAAAAAATGCAAAGGGGTAAATTCGCGATGGATGTTCTTACATCATACAAAAGAGCCAGACTTATTAATGATACTGCGCAGATCTCTGCTATAAAAGGTGTGTTCAAAGACCAAGACTTCCGCAAGAAATATTTCAGATACTTCGGCTATGCTTCTGTTGATAAGCCAGAAGATGTTATCCCGGATGTGACAGTCTCGTTTTATTCATTTCACCTGATGGTTGTGCTTGGGTTCCTTTTTATTATGATTTTTTCAGTGGCTCTTTATCTGCTTTATAAAGGGACATTATCAGATAATAAATGGTTTTTATGGGTTGCCTTGTTGTCAATACCATTACCATATATTGCAAGTGAGTTAGGTTGGTTACTAACGGAAATAGGCCGGCAACCCTGGATAATTCAGGATATGATGACTGTATCACAAGCTGTTTCACAGATTAGCACAGGATCGGTGATTACAACATTCATTCTATTTGCAGTTCTGTTCACAGGATTGCTTATTTCTGAGGTATCAATTATATTAAAGCAGATTAAAACCGGGCCCAAACATTAGGAGGACAATATTATGACCGCGATGATTTCTCAACTTTTTTTGCAACATTACTGGTGGATTATTGTATCTGTTCTCGCCAGTTCGCTGGTCTTCCTGATGTTCGTTCAGGGAGGGCAATCGATGATCTATTCACTGCCTGAAAACGACATTCAAAAGACAATGATTATTAATGCGTTGGGGCGGAAATGGGAATTTACTTTCACCACTCTTGTCACATTTGGTGGAGCCTTTTTTGCCTCCTTCCCACTTTTCTATTCAACAAGTTTCGGGGGCGCTTATTGGGTCTGGATAGCGATATTGTTCAGTTTTACAATTCAGGCTATAGCTTATGAATTCAGGTCCAAACCAGATAATGTTTTGGGTCAAAAAACATTCGACCTGTTTCTCTTTCTGAATGGTTCTCTAGGACCTTTCCTGATTGGAGTAGCTGTGGCAACTTTTTTTACAGGTGCAATGTTCTCCCTGAATATGATGAACCAGGTTCATTGGGCAAGTCAATGGTATGGCCTTGAAGCTCTCTTGAATATACGAAACCTTGCACTTGGTTTTGC
>JANYIW010000022.1 GCA_025358645.1 Bacteroidales bacterium | reverse complement strand
ACCGAATATTGAGGCTGCATGGAGCGAGATTGCAGCATTCCATCTGGGAGATAACCCCGGACGTAATGAACCCACAACGGGAGAGATTAATTTTAAAAACGTATTCAAATATATTTATAGTCGTAAATACGAGGGCGTTCTCTGTATGGAACATGGTATGACCAACAGAACCAAAGAAGGCGAAGCCCGTGTAATTCAGGCGTACCGCGAATGCGATAGCTTTGAGGTTTAAAAAACTTTATTATGAAGAAAAACATTTTTATAATTTGTTTAATATTTTTAATCACAATGTTTTCAACTTCATGCTATAGTCAATCCATCCGGTTATTTGCCGGGAAATATACCAAAACCGGGGAAAAGGGCTTGTATGTTTTCGATGTTAACCGTGAGGAGGGAAGTTTCAAGTTATTATCAGCAGCAGATGCCGGGCCAAACCCTTCATACTTTTGTATTTCAAAAAAGAAGGGTTTGATCTATGCCGCAAATGAAGTAATGGAATTTAATGGTGTCAGGGGAGGGGGAGTCACAACTTTAAGTTATGATGCAAAGACCGGCATAGTTAAAAGGACAAAAGAATTATTAGTTCCCGAAGGAGGGCCCTGCTTCATATCTCTTTCTCCAGGGGAAGACTTTTTATTTATGGCGAATTATTCCAGCAGTTCCATAGCTGTGGTAAAACTGGATGCAAAAGGAATCCCCGAACAGGTAACAGATACCATATCATTCAGGGAGAATGAAGGAAAAGTCTCTCATCCTCATATGATTTCCTTCGACCCCTCGGGAAAGAAAGTTTACTTAACAGATCTGGGACTGGATCGGATTGTTATATATAATTTTGATGCAGTTGCCGGACATCTTAAACAAATTCAGAATGGGATAGTTAATTTACCCAAAGGCTCAGGTCCACGACATTTTGTATTCAACGCAGCCGGAACAAAAATGTATGTTATCTGTGAACTTAATTCTACTCTCTCTGTATTTGATGTTGATACAAAAGGAGAACTTAGATCAATTCAAACGCTATCAACTCTGGGCGAGGGGTTTAAGGGAGAGAGCTTTTGTGCAGATATTCATCTCGGGAAGAGCGGGGAATATCTCTATGGCTCAAACAGGGGCGAAAACACTATCGTTGTATTCAAGGTTGGTTCTGATGGGGAACTTGCTCAGGCAGGACGGACGTCATGCGGAGGTAACTGGCCAAGGAATTTTGTAATGGATCCTTCTGGTAAGTATATTCTGGTCGGAAACGAAAAATCCGGAAACATTTCGCTATTCAAAATTGATAATAAAACAGGCTTTCCCGTAATATCAGGAAAGGATTACAAGCTAACCACTCCGGCTTGTCTCAAGTTTTTAAATTGAATTACTCCTGTGTTTTTAATTACTTATGGTTCCCTTCAGGGGACTGAGGGTAAATTTATACTTAGCGGACAATGGATTTTGTTATTCCGGAATTTTCTCCGTATAATTATTATCAAAATCAGACCCTAAATGAACCGCCGGACAAATGTTGAAGAATTAAAAAAACAGTCAGAGATAGTTTGGGATATTATTGTTATAGGTGGTGGTGCAACAGGATTGGGGATTACGCTTGATGGCGCCTCGCGAGGGTATAAGACGCTGTTGCTGGAACAATCTGATTTTGCAAAGTCAACTTCATCGCGAAGTACCAAGCTTGTTCACGGTGGTGTACGATACCTGGCCCAGGGTGATCTGTTACTTGTTATGGAGGCATTGCATGAGCGGGGATTAATGCTTAAGAATGCTCCTCATCTTACCTTCAACCTGGAATTTGTTATTCCTGTTTATACCCTTTGGGATGCTGTGATGTACACGGTAGGTCTTAAATTTTATGATCTCCTCGCAGGACGCTTAAGTATGGGTAAGTCCTATTTTATCAACCGCAATAAGACACTTTCCCGGTTACCTCTTTTAAAACCAAAAGGATTAAAAGGTGGTGTTGTATATCACGATGGACAGTTTGATGATTCACGCATGGCAATTACCCTGGCACAATCATGCGCAGAAAAAGGAGGTACTGTGCTTA
>JANYIW010000379.1 GCA_025358645.1 Bacteroidales bacterium | reverse complement strand
GCGGAGGTCCTCCCGGCATACGCATACCAGTACCAACAACCAGAGACACTTTTTCTTCTAATGTCATTGCTGCAATAACCTTTTTTACGGGGTCTTTACCCAATTTTGGAACAACTGAGTTTTGTGCGATTCCTGATAATAAGAGTACAATACTCAATACCGAAGAGATTAAAATTCTTTTCATAAAATGGGTTTTAATATTTACTTCAATTCGTGTTTTTATAAGTTTCAATAATGCAAAGGTATGTGAAATCAATGTTAAGAAATGTTAATCATCATAAGTTGTCGGGATTATAGGCAACACTGGCTAGTCCAAAAGTACACATCATGGCATCGCCGGCAAATGATTTATATTCTACTGACTCGCATGTTCCATTAAGAATGCTTTTTACGCATAATATCTGATCGTTGACAAAACCGGCCGGTTTGGGGATTCCATGTCCGGGAAACAAAGTGTCAAATTCTTTGATCCTCTGTCCCAGTTTTTCCAGAGTCTTTAAATAATCATGCAGAGGTGAACATCCTTTGAGAAACAGCCACACAAGTGTGTTATTGTTATCTCCTGAAAAGAGCAATTTGTTTTTCATATCAAGAAGACAGATGCTGCCTGGCGTATGTCCCGGTGTCTCAATCACCTGAATCATTCTGCCTCCAAGATTAAACAAATGGCCTTCATGAACTGGCACCAGTTTTGTATGGATAGGAGTCCCGGAAAACATATCTTCCTTTGAGGGAGATTCCCCGCGAAGCATGTTCTTCGCAGCACCTAATCTGTTTTCAGACAAATTACAGATCCTGGCATTCAATGAATCCTGAGGATGCACAAAAACCTGTGCGAACTGGTAATTGCCCCCTGCGTGATCGGAATGACCATGTGTATTGACCACAATTAAAGGCTTATCGGTAAGTTTACTAATAAGTGAATGTAAATCAGCCGATCCAATGCCTGTATCAACAATAAGCGAGCTGTCTTTTCCTATTATCAGGTAGACATTTACGGCTTTATGATCGTCGATGACCCATACGTTTTTTTCAATTTCCTTAAATGAAAACCAGTTTGAAGTTATTTGTCCGGATAACTGGATTGTACAGATTATCGTGAACAGAATTGAAATAACCAATTTATACATTTTGTGTAAAGTTTTATTTTATTTAAAATATTATAATGCAGCTTAGTAAGTCAGCCATCGGATAGCATAATACTCACACTCGCCCTTTCCTGAATTGCTTATTCCATGAAGGTCATCATTTGTTAAAAATACTATCGAACCTGGTCCAAGACGGAAAGGTACGCCCTTGATAGTCTCCTCAACATAGCCTTTTCTGATAAGAATTATCTCTTCATCGGGGTGAGTATGGGCAGCATGACTCGGTAATCCCTCCTTAAGTGTTGTAACAT
The DNA here is from genome assembly GCA_025358645.1 of Bacteroidales bacterium. Taxonomy (GTDB): domain Bacteria; phylum Bacteroidota; class Bacteroidia; order Bacteroidales; family VadinHA17; genus LD21. Next base: position 5,867 of record JANYIW010000379.1, on the reverse strand, counting down.
GAATTTCGAGTTCTTTCAGTACCGAAGTCTTTTGCTGTAAAATATTTCGCCTTCCTCCATTTTCAGATGGTTTGAATTCAACATTCTTCCAATCGACAAACAGTGGAGATATTTTTAATTGTGACACTGTTTTGATGCTTCCTCCAAACGGCTTAAAGCTGATAATATAGAATACCAAATTTGAATTATCATGGTTCTGAATAGTTAATTCATTATCCTCCCCGGCTACAATTACACTTCCTTCTCCCAGAATTTTTTGCTCGTCATTTACCCGTATTTCAGCTACACCTTCTTTAATTATTATCAAATAATCTGTTGCATCTGGAACCCTGGTATTCCAATTTTCCTTACCTGGGAATAATGTAACAGCATTTATTTCAAACATCTCAAGACTTCGTGTCTGGCTCTTAAGAAAATCTATTCTCCCTCCCGATGCTGTTTTTTTTAATTGAAGTTTCTCCCAGTCATAGACCGAGGATTTTAACGCCGGTTGGGAGAAAGCCGGACAAAAGCTTATTAGTACTAAACCAAAAATTAAAATGGAATGTTTCATATATTTACAAGTGAATTATTTAACTGCTTTAATCCACGCTTTTGCCATTAATTGAGCTCCTGCGAGAGTGGGATGAACGCCATCTCCTGTCCAGTATGCACCAGGAGCCTGTTTCTGAGCCTCATCATAAACTTTCTGATATGGTATAAAAGTAGCACCAAACTGATCTGCAATCTCTCTTGCTGCTTTTTGGTAACCATAGAATTCAGGGTACCACTTATCGTCGACAGCTTTAACTCCACGCACAGCAAAAGGCTCACATATTACCAGTTTCACATTCGGAAGAGTCTTCCTGGTCCTTACAAGAAGTGCAATATAATCATGTCTGTAGGTCTCAACTGTCCCATTGTATTGACCGTTAAGCTTATGCCAAATATCATTCACCCCTATTAGTATACTTAAAATGTCAGGTTTAATATCGAGGCAATCCGGATCCCATCTTTCAGCAAGTTGATAAACTTTATTCCCGGATATACCTTTATTAAATACTTTCAGATTGAGTGATGCGTGTTTTTCCAGAAGCTCAGCGCCAGCCAGCATCGGGTAGCCCGATCCCAGCGCTCTTGAGTTATTAAAACTGTTATCTTCCTTATTTCTGCCGGAATCTGTAATTGAGTCTCCTTGAAAAAGAATAATATTATCCTTCATTAATGAGTTCCTTTTCATTGCCGCCGACACCATTGATGCAGAAAGTATTTCCGGAATGCTAATTGCCATTAATCCGCCCAGAGCAGCTTTCTTTATAAAGTTACGTCTGTTGTTGTTTCCGTTTTCCATTTTTTTGTTGTATTAAATAATTAATTTATAATTAGTGTCTTTTCTTGCTTTTCTGATATAACTTACCGATCTCCTTATTTTAGATTATAAATTTACTTCTTTTTGAAATATAATTTTAAGCTAATCTATACGTTTCTTATTACTAATCTATACGTTTCTTATTAATTGTCCGTTCTTATAATATCTAAACTCATGAAAAAGACAACTCATTTGCCTATCAGATCACTCTTATTAATCTGTTCACTCATCCTGACATTGAAAGCTGCCGGACAGACTTCGATGCCTGATGAACTGGTAAAAAATCCTCTGAAAGAACAACTTAAGTATCTCGAGGATAAGACACGAATCTATGAAACCTACCGGGCAATCAGGGAGGATATGTTTCAAAAAATAAAAAATAATGTAACCGATACTCTTTCGGCGGCTAATAGAAAAATTACAGGGTTAAATAAAACAACATCAATATTAAAACATACTATCGATTCACTGAGTACTACACTTGAAACGACTAAAATTAGTCTGGATGAAATGACCCGGACGAAAAACAGCATCAAAGTAATCGGCCTGGACGTAAACAAGTTAACCTATAATAAACTCATGTGGACAATTCTGGTCGCACTGATCGCTGCATTGGTAATGGGGTTTCTTGCTTTTAAACGGAATTTATCGAACATCATTGATACCAAAAAAGATTTCCAGGAGCTTAAAGTTGAGTTTGAGGCCTACCGCAAAACCTCCCGGGAAGCCCGGGAAAAATTAACTATGGACCACTTCAACGAAATGAAGAGGCTTAAGGGCATATAATGACTCTTATTTTTTGAATTCAATTTTAAAACCGATTACCTGCCATGACGGCATATTTACCGGCTTTTTTATTACCAGAGCTTCAGATGTTTGCTTCCAGCTGATCTTTTCTTTACTGCCAACCATTGTGACTGAGGTAATTGCCGTGTTTACTGGTTTCGATGTTTTTGCCAGAGATTTAATCATAATATCGGCTTCGGGTTTTTCCAGACAATATGCATAGAGTACGTTGCCTTTTGTTGTAAAACGTATATCCTTATAGCTATAACCGAAGTTCTCATCGAATCTGCCAAGTTTTTTTACCGGGTTATCCGAAGGTTTCTCACCGTAGATTTTCCATGGACGCGATCCATAAATTCCTTCTCCGTTAGCTGTCGTCCATGCTCCGATTTCTTCAAGTATCTTTAGCATATCAGGTTCAAGATCCCCTTCCGGAGTTTGCACCACATTAATTAAAAGATTGCCATTCTTACTTACAATATCCACTAGCATCTGAATCACTTCTGTAGATGTTTTATATTTCTGTCCGGTACGATAATACCAATCTCCTATTGATGTGTCTGTTTGCCATGGGTATTGACCTACTGTGTCTTTCACTCCGCGCTCAAGATCCTCAACCCACATACCTCCTGATTGTTGTTTACATGTATAGACAGCCTCAAGTTTTCCATTATTTTTGGTTATGTCCTGATTATAAAAATGGGAAATCAGGGTACGCCCAACATTTTCGAAAGGCATTTTGCTGTCAGAATAAAGAAGATCGGGCTGGTAATTATCAATCAGTTCTTTAATGCTCCTGTACCATTCAAACTGAAATGCAGGGTTGCTGGTCAGCCAATCCTTATCCTCTGCCGTAGCTTTTGCGTGATACAGGTCCTGATAATCCAGATTTGTACCATCATAAGGGACACCTGCTTTTGCACCCTCTTTATCTGAACCATGAGCTGACTGAAACCATGTAAAACTGGCTCCGAGATGTTCTGAAACACCGAATTTCATACCCTGTTTTTTTGCAGCTTTTTGCCAGATTCCTACGACATCCTTTTTAGGACCCATTTCAGCTGCATTCCATTTATTGATCTTTGAATTCCACAGAAAGAAATTATCATGATGAGTACCCATGCTGACAAAATATTTTGCCCCGGCTTTTCTATAGAGCTCCATTAATTTATCCGGATCCCATTTCTCTGCTTTCCAGAGAGGAATAATGTCTTTATAACCAAACTCTGACGGATGCCCATAATGTTCAACATGATATTTGTAAGCAGGATCTTTTTCCTGATACATTCTCCTTGCATACCAATCTCCCTGCCGGGGTACTGCCTGTGGTCCCCAATGTGCCCAGATACCAAACTTAGCATCACGAAACCACTCCGGGTATTGATACTGTTTGAGCGATTCGTCGGTAGGTTTGAATGGACCTTCTGATACCTGAGCTTTTTGCTGTTGGGCTAACAGGAAACCCGGAATGAACAAGGCTGATAACAATGTCATTCCGATTTGCTTTAAATGGTTTAATTTAATCATTTTCGGTTAGTTTTATAGATTGATGAATAATATAAATGCCCGGGTATAGTAATACTTTTGTCTTTGAACTTTGAGTCCACTCCGAAAAGGGAGTTTATTTTGATTTTTAGCTTTTTTTTACCCTTAACCCTAAAGGGAAAAAGCTAAATATCAAAAACTTCCAAAAGTCCCCCTGCCTACCCTGCCTACCGGCAGGCAGGCGGCAGGCAGGCTTTAGGGGTCCCGATAGCTATCGGGATAGGGGTAACATGACTTATCGGAGTAGACTCAACTTTTATATTTTATCTTTTGTCTTTTTTTAGTACCTCACCTTAATCTTAATTGCACCTTCAACTTCTTTTTCCGAGACAACAATTATATAGCCACCACCACTACCGGAAGTAATTGCTCCCGGGTAATTCGGGAAATATTTGGTTTCCATCTCAGTCATCAACCAATCAGGAACAACGAGTGGTAAAATCTTTTTCCAGGAGTGAAAAGTATTTGTCAAAGCATTTCCAAGCTTTATGATATCTTTATTAATTATAGCCTCCCAACACATATCGCCAGCTTCTCCGAGTTCCCGGATTAAAGGTTTTTCGAGATGCATTTCTTTCAAGGGGTCATAACCATCGGGACGGGGTTGAAGAGGGACCAGGTGAAGAACATCTGAAAGCCATTCACATGTATCTTTATTTGTAGAAGATTCAATCCTCTCCGGCCAGTAGCCACCGTTGTAACAGAGCCGGTTTACACCAGGGAATAGTAGTCCGATATGATCCTGTGAACCAGAAACGTAGTTTTTCCCGGGAGGGTTCTCGGCACCGAATAATAACTTTGCATTTTCTTCAAAGTCCCCGGCAGGATATCTGTCGCCCCATATCCGGATTCCTACTTTCCTTGAGCTGGTTGCCATACCTGAGCGGTCATTAAACTCCATGGTTGGCCATATCTGTGCAACAACTACTGATCCCGGATATATTTCTGAGACCCATGGCTGGTCAATCCAACCTCCCGCGAGACATAACCGGTATGGGAATTTGAGATTCCTTTTGGTTTCTGAACTGGATCGTGCCGGTAAACCGGGTTCCGGAATACGGTCAAGTATAATATATTCTATTCCAAGTTTTCTACAGAGGATTTCCTTATCAACGGAATGACCGTCTGAGTTAACAACAAAAATATCAGGGTTTATCCTTTTCAAGTCCGGTTCAAAATCGAGTATCCCATTCCCTGATGCAAGAAAAGCATCATAAACATATCTTATTGATCTTACAATATACAACCGTTCTGATTCAGAAAAGACAGGTTTCCTGCCTTTAAGTAAAAGGAGGTTTTCATCCCTTCCGATACTCACATATAAATCGCCAAAGGACGAGGCTGTTTTGAAAAATGCGATATGCCCCCCGTGGAGCAAATCGAAACAACCACTCACCAAAACCTTTTTGTTAGTCATTACCGGAAGTGACCTATTTATTGAATTTATTTATACCCCTTTTATTCCTGGTCTCACTAACCACCTGTTCACTTATCCAGTCGTATGTTTTTTTCATTCCTTTTCTGAGCGGAATTGACGGTTCCCATCCAAGATATTTTTTAATAAGCGTATTTTCCGAATTACGTCCTCTCACACCTTTTGGAGCTTTTAGATCATAAATTCTATCAAGCTTGTACCCGGCAATATCTTCAACCATATCCACAAGCTGGTTTATTGATACCATTTCGCTGCTTCCAAGGTTAATCGGCTCTTCTATATTACTATACATAATATCCTGTATTCCTTTTATGCAATCGTCAATATACATAAAACTTCTTGTCTGTAGGCCATCGCCCCAGATCACAATCTCTTTTTTCCCGGATATACCGGCTTCAATAACCTTGCGACTTATAGCTGCAGGAGCTTTTTCCCGTCCGCCGTCAAAAGTACCGCACGGACCATAAACATTATGGAACCTTGCCACTCTTGTTATCAACCCAAAGTCCTCTGAAAAATGACGACACATCCGTTCACTGAACAGTTTTTCCCAACCATAACCGTCCTCTGCCAGGGCCGGATATGCATCCGCCTCTTTTAGTCCGGGGTTTTTGGTATCAGCCTGTTTATCACCATTGTAAACACAGGCAGAGGATGCATAGAAAAACCTGTCGATACCACAATCTTTCGAGGCAAGAAGAAGATGTGTATTTATAAGAACACTTATCATACAGGCTGCCTTATTGTTTTCAA
>JANYIW010000333.1 GCA_025358645.1 Bacteroidales bacterium | reverse complement strand
TCAAAAGATTTATGGAGGAAAGATAATGATTAATAAGAATTATCTGAATCGTTGCAGGGAGGGGGTGAGACAATTATATATCAGAATCTCTGAAATTTATACGTAGCCGATTGCGAAATGAAAATGTGTTTGTACTTCTGCTTTTTTCGCTGTTTTTCATTTAATTGTCTCACCCCCTCCCTGCAACGATTCAGATAATTCTTATTAATCATTATCTTTCCTCCATAAATCTTTTGATTTTTACGGAGACTGTGTATAAATGAGATTTTTATGTAAGTTTGTATCAAATTAAATGATAAGTGAAATGAAAGGAATTCTATAAAATACTGGATAGAGAAGGATTTGACAGATTGAGAGTACAATTGGAGATTGATAATGGAGAATTGATTAACATAGTTGTTCATAGAAAATTAAGCGAGATGAAATGAATAAGTACAATAAATTGATTCAAAACCCGGGTTATAATTAGCGTATGTTCAAATTATTAAATTAAATAATTCTTAAACAAAAAAATAAGTTATGAAATTATTATTGTCTAAGAAAAAAGAGAGATTCCTTTTTCATCCAAGTTTGACTAAGCTTATAACACACAAATTAAATTATGTATACAATATTGTAGGTGTTAATTATCTGTTAATTATCTTATCATTAATATTTACCGCTTTCTTTAGTAATCTGAATGGCCAGACATCAAAAACAGTAAAGAAGGTTGTTCACTCATTCCAGATTCCTGAAGACTACCTTCGCGAACCAGAAAATATTCCCTCGTTTTGGATTACAACTGTTGATGAGGTTACCAAATTCCTGAAAAATAATGTTTATAAAGGACAGGTGGAGATAATCGGTAAATCAGCAGGTGGAAATCCTATTCATGCTGTTTTTTATGGAAAACCGCGCCAGGGTAAAGGTACTACAACATTTTCCGGATCACTTGGCTTTGGCAATGTTGGAGCATACAGGGGTCCTGACCATAAGAAAACAGTTTACATGGGTATGTCAGCAGTTCATGGCGGCGAGTTTGAGGGAATCGTTGGAACAGTGAACCTCATTTCGGTGATCGAAACAGGCAAAGATTTACGGGGGAAAGAGTGGCCTGAAATAACAGCAATTGTAGCAAAGCTTGACCGCATAATTCTGATCCCGATAGTAAATCCTGATGGAAGGGCACGCATCCCATTACGCATGGAAGCATACCGTGATACAGACTTCACTGTCGCAGAATTCCTCAATACCGGCGGCAAGCCGAACGGAACTATTACAGGCTGGCCTCAGATTAAGGAATTCATTCCTACGGACTTCACACGTCCGGGTTTCCCTGGAGGTTACCCCAATGATGCCGGTGTAAACCTTCAGCACGATAATTTTTTAGGTAAGCGCCAGCCAGAGACACAGGCGTTATTTAACCTGACCGAACGAGAGCGACCAGACCTGATTATTAACATGCATACCGGTTCTGTCTATATGCTAATGGACCATCCGTTGGGAGAACCAGCTTTACATCCTGCCTTCGATACACTCTTCAAGTACGTGCATACAGGACTTGCTCTTAATGGGCTTCAATACACAAAAGATCCAAAGATTGAAGGCGATCCAGCCAGGGCTTCAACAGGCGTATACAACCTTGACGGAGCTCTGAATTTCAACTGTGGTGCACTGAGCGTGGTGGTAGAATCCCCAAGTCATGGGTTCTCAGGAAAAAACGAGGCAGGAGAACCTGCATTACAAACGCCTGATATGCTCCTTGACGCACAGCTCATTTGCCATCAAGAGGCAATGAGGTTTTTGGTAGAAACAGGTGGGCGCTCTGTCTGGACTCCAGGCCGTAAACGTTGATCTTATAAAGACCCTTCCGCCGGTTAGCAAATTGATTTATCATTTCGACTACTATCATGCACTTAACAGTTAAAGATGATACTCCAACTACAGTAAGTTTGGAGAAATGTTAATATCCCTGAACGATTTCTGGGACGGGTTATCCTCCTGCTTTACGATTACTTTTCTCTCGAAGACTACTCGTGCGTGGTGGCCTATTCTTTACATGTATTTTAATACGATTTAAAACAGCGTGTTATATGGACCATGAGATAATTTCGATACAAAAAAGTGATCATCCGGTAAAAAAAACTGCGTTGTTTATATGAGAATCACCCTCATTGTGGATATAATATAAATAAATGGGAAAATTCACCTTCCCGATAATTAGAAATGACGATGCTGAAACAAGAAGCGCTGGAGAGGATAGAACGTTACATTAAGGGGTTAGCCGACGACAAAGAAAACGCCTTTGTGGAATCTTTATTCTCAGAGGGGGAAAACATCAATTATTTGAGGGATGAGCTCAAACAAGATTGGGAAATCATGTTAAGGGATAACGCATTACCTGAAGTTAATCTCAACCACCTTCTCGACCGGGTTCACCATATTAT
>JANYIW010000230.1 GCA_025358645.1 Bacteroidales bacterium | reverse complement strand
TGTTGAGAATTATCCGGAGTGCAAAGAGGTTATGTTATCTGATTCGTCATTTCAGGATACATTTAAATAAATGATTGTACTTATCTAGTTATATTTTTAACAGATATAAAAATGAATATTTTATTTGACCTGGTTGCTTCTCAGCCGGAAAACAATTTGAAATTCCACGGGGGCAGTGAGTATACAAAAGCTGTATTCCGGGCTGTGGTACAAAAAGCTCATAACCGTCTTTATTGCATTTATGACTCCGGCCGCTATCTTGACGAAGATATAAAGTCGTTTTGCCCGTCCAACAACGTTCCACTTATTGACATAAGCAAATATAAAAAACTGGATACCGTCATTGAGGAGTATAAAATTGATAAATTTTATACCGCATTACCACTAGAGAATGCAATCCAGAAAATGTTGCCTTTTAGTAGAAAAGTGAATTGTATTATAACACTGCATGGATTAAGAAGCCTTGAACTTCTTTCAGATAATTACGAACTAAAGTACTCAACCGGCTTTTATTTTAAACTGAAGTATTTCTATAAACGGATTTTTCCTGTCAGATACAAAACCGGACTCCTCTTAAGAATGAGAATACTTATCAGAAAATTTAATAATCCACTCATTGTTACGGTATCAAATTATTCCAGGTTGTCACTTGGATATTTTATGCCGGAAATTCCCAATAAGAGTATTCAGGTATTTTACAGTCCTATCAATGATTATTTACAAAAAAGCAATGATGATTTATTTCTGTTGAAAAACAAACTGGAATCAAAGAAATACTTTTTACTACTATCTGCCGGAGTATGGCAAAAGAATAGTTTCCGGCTGTTATCTGCCTACAGTAACTTAATTAAGAAAGATCTGGCAAAGGAATATAAACTCGTGATTATAGGAGCCTCCGGAAAAATCAGAAAGGAGTTCCGTCAAAAATCTTTTATTTATTTTGATTACCTGGATAGACCCGATCTTGAAGTACTGTTAAAAAATGCCCATGCACTCGTTTACCCTTCACTGAATGAGGGTTTTGGGTATCCGCCTCTCGAAGCTTTTAAATATGGTACAGGGGTAATCGCCTCTGCTATAGGACCTGTTCTTGAAGTATGTGGCGATGCCGCTTTATATTTTAACCCGTACTCACTTACAGAGATTGAGTTAAGACTACTACAATCAATTAACGCTCCGGAGTTTAAAACTGGCACTCAACCGAGAATTGATCGGTTTCTCATGATCAGGCAAAAACAAATAAATGACCTTGATTTGCTGGCAGACCTCATTTGTAACTGACAATCAATTTAAGAAGGTTCAATAATATAATTTTCCGAGCTTGTGCAAAATCTGAATAACTTTTTATTGATTTCCAATTCACTGGTGCCCGAGGAAAACCTTGTCAGAATTGATGAGGGTTTAGTTTCTAATTATTCACCGATTACTTATAAGGAACATTTCTGTTTCTATCATGGTATAATTCATAACTCAGCCGATCTTATTTCAGGGATCAATTCCGGTCTTGAAACTATTGAGGAAGTTCTGATTATACTTTATTTAAACGACCCTGAAAAATTCCCACAATTGCTTAAAGGCAACTTCTCCCTCGTAATCGGAAATAAAAAAGAGTTATATCTTCTGCGCGATGGTAATGGTTACGAAAATCTATATTTTTCAGTCCTATCACCTGATAATGATATAATAGTCAGTAATTCAATAAAGGAAATTGCCAGGTATCATAAGCTTGAAGTAAACACAACTGTTCTCCCCGGTTATTTTTTGAAAACGGATGTTAATTCCGGTGAAACCTTTTTTAAAGACATACAGACACTTGCATTTTTTGAGTATGGTAAATTAAGCAGACGGTCATTTACTATTGAAATAAACACCTTTGACAACTTTTTTACTGAATCGGAAACAGTAAAAGTCAATATAGAGCAGGTCATTAATGAGTGCGATGAGCTGATTGCCAGCACCATTAAAGAAAAGGTCTCCCAGCTTAGTCAGAGAGCTACTGTAATAAATGCCCTGAGCGGGGGGACAGATTCTTCGTTTATTCAATATTATCTTAAGAAGAATAATTCGGATATCGCATATACGGCAAATTTTATTAAAGCGGGACAGGATCATATTTATGCATCGGATGTCGCGAAATTAATGAACCTTAAACAAAAGACAATTCACTCAGATACTGATTATCTCATTAATTGTCTGCCAGCAGGAATACTTATTGCTGAGAAACCATTTCTGTTTGCCGGGGAATCGCTTCTGTTACATATGTATGAAGAAATCGGCAAAGATTTTAATGTCCCGGTAGTGTGTTTTGACGGAACCGGAGCAGAAGGGATCTTTGGAGCCTCCAGGATATTGTATGAGTTGCGGGTAATACGTAAATACAGAAAATTATTCAGACTTATCCTGCCATTCTTCAGACTGCGATCGGAAAAG
>JANYIW010000215.1 GCA_025358645.1 Bacteroidales bacterium | reverse complement strand
TCAGCCGGACTTGATTATCCGGGTATAGGACCAATTCATTCATACCTACATGAAATAAAGAGGGTCACTTTCGATAATGTGACTGATGATGACGCACTTGAAGCGGCTTTCAGACTGACCCGTCTAGAGGGAATTGTTCCGGCTCTTGAATCGGCCCATGCCCTTGCCTGGTTAGGGAAACATCAATTTCGCACTGATGATGTTGTCGTCGTTACAATTTCAGGGAGAGGAGATAAGGATATGGATATGTATATAAAATATATGGAGCAGACTAATTATTACAACTTTGAAAAAACAATTTAAACTTCTAAAGATGAATAGGATCGATAAACTTTTCAGAGAGAAAACAAGCAATATACTTTCAATCTATTTTACTGCAGGTTATCCGCAATTAGATTCAACTGTTAATATTATCAGAGCTATTGCAGATGCCGGCGCTGATATGATTGAAATCGGCATGCCTTTTTCCGATCCTATGGCTGACGGACCAGTTATTCAACACAGCAATGAAAAGTCACTTCAGAATGGGATGAACCTAAAACTTCTATTTAGCCATTTAGCTGATATTCGTGATGAAGTGAAAATCCCGCTTCTTCTGATGGGATATTTAAATCCGGTGATGCAGTTTGGTGTTGAGAACTTCTGCATGCAATGTATGCGGGTTGGTATTGACGGAGTTATTTTTCCCGACCTGCCACCTCTTGTTTATACAGAGGAATATCTTTCCATTTTTAACAAATATGAACTTTACAATATCTTACTTATTTCACCCCAGTCATCTTTTGAAAGAATTATAGCTATTGATAAAATCAGTCGTGGGTTTATTTACATAGTCTCTTCCTCATCCGTTACAGGATCAAAAGGTAATTTTTCAGATGATCAGATGTCATATTTTGAAAGAGTAAGTAAGATGCACCTGGTAAATCCATGCCTTATTGGTTTTGGAATTTCAAATCGCGAGACTTTCATGAATGCAGGAATATATGCCAGAGGAGGGATCATTGGCAGTGCCTTTGTGAAAATTCTGGGAAACAATGGGGATATAATTAAGAATATAAGTCAGTTTATAAAGGAATTTAAATCAAATTAGAGGTAAGTGAGCAATTTTAGTACATTTCTTACACGAATACCCTCAAAATGATGACATAAATATCAAAAAACAGCATATATTATTTGAAAGACCCCCTAAAAAAGAATATATTTGCATAAAATATATATTTATTTATTGGTTTTAAGTAAAATCTGCTGCAGATGAAAACTTCCGGAAAAAGGTCCCTGTTAATACTTTTATTACTGTTTACAAGTGGGGCAGGTTTATTTGCTGCTGATAATACACACATTGATTCAGGAGCAACTGCATGGATGCTTACTTCTACAGCTCTTGTCTTACTCATGATTCCGGGATTGGCAATGTTTTATGGCGGACTCGTGCGTTCAAAAAATGTGCTTGGGACCATTATGCACAGTTTTGTGGCAATGGGTATAATCAGTGTATTATGGGTGATTGTTGGCTATAGCATGTGTTTCGGTAAGAACATTCTGGGAGGATGGTTCGGATGGAACCCCGATTATTTCTTCCTGAAAGGGATCGACACAAATATTTTAGATGCAGGAATACCTGAATATGTTTTTACGATGTTCCAGGGAAAATTTGCAATTATAACTCCGGCACTTATTGCAGGGGCTTTTGCTGAAAGAGTCAACTTTAAAGCCTATTGTTTCTTTATCGCTATCTGGAGTCTACTGGTTTATAATCCTCTATGTCACTGGGTTTGGGCCTCTGACGGATTCCTTTTTCATCTTGGGGCAAAAGGGGCTATTGATTTTGCAGGAGGAACAGTTGTTCATATTTCCGCAGGAGTAAGCGGTCTGGTTGCAGCTTTATTTCTCGGATCCCGCAGGGGATATCCTTACCAGGTGATTCGCCCTAATAACATGGTGATTACCATGCTTGGCGCAGGTCTTCTCTGGGTTGGCTGGTTTGGTTTTAATGCAGGAAGCAGTATTTCTTCAGGACTAAGTACTGCTCAGGCCCTTACAGCCACACAGGTTGCTGCGGCTTCTGGCGCCTTATCCTGGATTTTAATTGAAAGTATGCATCAGGGAAAAGCTACAGCCCTGGGTTTTGCCTCAGGAATTCTGGCAGGATTAGTTGCTGTAACTCCAGCTGCGGGAGTGGTCCAGCCATATGGGGCAATGATCCTTGGCTTCCTGGCTTCAATTGTCTGCTATTCAGCAATCCAGGTTAAAAATAAACTCGGCTACGATGATAGTCTGGATGCATTTGGTATCCATGGTGTAGGTGGAATTGTCGGAGCACTCCTGCTTACTTTCTTCATTCGTCCTTCGTGGATGCACGATGCTGCAATTGCTGCAGGAGGGAAGTGGACAATATGGAATCAACTTGGAGTACAAGGACTCGCTGTTACCATAGCTATTGTTTATGCAGCAGTTATGACTTTCATAATAATCTATATCCTGAATAAGTTTATAAAATTTAAATCATCAGAGAGTGATGAAATGGCTGGTCTGGACAGATCTTACCATGGGGAAAGAGGATATGGAATGTTGAATCCCAGTTAATCAGATATCTTGTAATTACCATAAAATGAAACTAATAACAGCAATCATCAGGGAAGTTCAGCTTGACAAAGTTCGTGAAGCGCTTATTGAAGCTGATATAAAAAGAATAACTGTCAGCCGGGTTTCAGGTCACGGACAACAGAGAATTGAAGAGATGTACCGGGGACAGATTATTATTCCTGATCTGATCCCAAAAATCAGAATTGAAATAGGCGTCAATGATGCCTTTGTTGATATAACAGTTAATGCGATATTAAAAGCCGCCCGCACAAACGGAGCCGGAAATGTCGGTGATGGAAAAATATTTATTACTCCACTCGAAGAATGTATCAGAATCAGGACAGGGGAACGGGGAGGGACGGCAATCTAAAATTTAATGTCAGTCACGCATTGTAACCCGTATTTAGTAAGTCCGGATTTTTTTCTGTACTTTTATATTCTCTCACTTTTTTCTGGATTTCAATAACTTTCTTAAATAGTCAGCAAAATAATATGGAAAACGAAAAAAAATTAAAAGGAAACTTCTCAAGACGTAAGTTTCTGGGTAGTACAGCAACAGTCGCTGCTTTTTCGATGATCCCGGTAAATTTTCTTGGTAAGAGTACTCCGGTTATGAAAGAAGTAACCAAAACAACATCAGGCTCAAATTTTGGTGGTGTTCAGATAGGCGCTATAACTTATAGCTGGCGCAGTATGCCGGGAGGAGTTGAAAATATTATTAAGTATTGCAAAGAAGCCGGTATCAGTTCGGTTGAATTGATGAGTAATGATCTGGAAGAATTTCTTGGCGCTCCGCCTGCTCCCAAACGGGGGGAAAAGATCCAGGAACAGAAGGATGTCATTGCTAAATATAATCAGGATATGAAAGTATGGCGTTTGGCTTTGCCAATGTCAAAATTCGATGATGTGCGTAAGATGTTCGATAATGCACGAATCAAGATTCATATTGTCAAATTTTCTCCCGCAAGATGGTCAGATGAAGAGATCGATTATGCATTCAAAGCAGCCAAAGCTTTGGGAGCCAAAGGTGTAACTGAGGAAATAGGTGAAGAAGCTGTAAAGAAACTTGGTCCTATAGCCGCGAAGCATGGCATGTATGCTATATTCCACAATCATATGCAGTTTGCAACACAAGGTTTCAGTTACGATCCATTCCTGGCTGTATCACCAGCTGTAATGCTCAACTTTGATGCCGGGCACTTTTTTGGATCAACAGGCATCCACCCGAATACCATAATCGAAAAATATCACGATCGTATTTTAAGCATCCATATGAAGGATAAGACTGGCCCAAAGACTGATCCGGCCAATACAAATCAGGTCTGGGGTCAGGGGGAAGCTCCTGTAGCCGAAATTCTTCTGCTGATAAAACAGAAAGGATGGCCCATCCATTGCGATGTTGAGCTGGAATATGATGTTAAACCATGGTCAAATGCAGTAAAAGAGGTTAAGACCTGTGTGCAGTATGCAAGACAGATCCTCATGTAGATTTTGATCATCTTAAGTAAGTTCCTTCTGCTTTACTCAGACTGCGCAATTCGAACAATTTGTTTGGCGATATCCTCAGGTGAAAGAATGAAATCTATACACCCGCTTGCTATTGCGCTATTTGGCATATCCGGCATTTCGGCTGTCTCTGGTTTCTGTGCGATGGTAATTCCCCCCACAGCTTTTATACCGCATAGCGCTTCTGCACCATCACCATCATAGCCAGAGACAATAACAGCGATGAGTTTTCCGTCCCAATTCTGCGTCAGAGAACGAAGAAAAACCGTAATCACATCGGGCCATCCTCTGGGTTTTGATATCGGTTTCAGCCGGAACTCATCATTAAGAACGTGCAAATCGCGTTTTTCAGGAATGATAAATACATGATTAGGTTTGATATCCAGTCTTTCAGTGATAAGCTCAACAGGCATATCAGTATATTTCGGGAGTATTTCGTGAAGCCGCGTGGCCACGGTTCTCAGGTGATTCACGATGACAATAGCAACACCCATATCGCCTGGCAAATTCAGTAAAAGACGGGTATAAGAGTCAAGTCCACCTGCCGAACCACCCACGCAAACTACCGGAAAGTCTTTTGCAGAACTACGGGTTTTAATAGGATTCTTAGTATTCATTGATAATCAAACTTAACAAGGTCATAATTAAATTTTTTTTTACGAATTAGATTTTGTCTGGTTATCCTTTTCATCTATTGATTGTTTCAAAGGTAACGTTAAATAAATAGAGGAGCCCTTCCCTTTAATATTTTCCACCCATATTTCACCGCCATTTTTTTCCAAAAAAATATTTGCAAACAGTAATCCGATACCGGCTCCATTATTTTCTTTCTTAATATTTGAAAGAGAAATCAATTGTGGAGTAAAAAGTTGTACCGTTTTTTCTTCGGACGTTGTAATGTCATTATCTTTTATCTCAATAATTATTTTATCCTTTTTTCTTTTCGATGTAATTGCTATTTTTCCTCCTGGCTGAGTATATTTTATAGAATTTGAAATTATATTTTGAAGTATAGAAAGCAACATTTTTCCATCCGCAAAAACATTTGTATTCTCTTCAATTTCGTTATAAAGATGTATGTTTTTGGCGACAGCATTTTCAGTTAAAGTATTAAAAACTTTCTCAACATATTGATTTAGGTCAGTTTTTGCTGGTGAAAATGCTTCCGAAGCGTATTTTATCCGTGCCAATTCTACAAAGTAATCAAACATAATTACTTCATCTTTTGATGATTTATATATGAGCTCGAGCATTTCTTTTACAGTACTGTTCTCAAATGTTTTAAAATTTTCTTTCAATATTTCAGCCAATTCAATAATGCCGGTCAAAGGATTTTGCAAATCGTGTGAGAGTGTGGCAAGCTCTTTATTTACATTTTGAATTGTAAGGTCTGTCAGGATAATACTTAAAACAATACTATTATCCAGCAACAAAGCATTTATAGTCATTATGACAGGTATCTTTTTACCATCTCCCGCATATATGAATAATTCTTCTTTTAAAGCATCTATCGCACCTTTTTTCAGCAAAGTTACAAAACGGGATTTTGAAGAAATATCAATATAAGTTTCGAATACTGTTCCTATTACTTTTTGTAAGGGGAGGTTTACCATATTTGAAAAATAGGAATTGCAATATAGAATAGTTCCATCTTCATTTATAGTAATTGCACCTTCATGCATTTTCTCAATTAAAATACGGTAGGGTTTATCCGCTGTTTCTTCAGTATATACTTTAAGGGCTTTTTCATGAGAAATAATCAGTGCATCTATATTCCCTATCTTAAATGCATCAAGAGACTCCTTAGCTTCTCTCAGCTGTTTATGAAGAATTGAAATTTCTTTCTTCAGCTTTTCGGACTCGATTAAAAGTTCTTTACTATTTTTTACCATAAGATTTAGAGCCGTATTAATTAAACCAGGCAAAGTCCTTTGAGAACCTCTTCAGTATTTGATAAGTCTCCAATCATCCTTTCTTCAGGTAATGGAAATTTTTTTATCAATACAGGTACAGCAATTATTTCTTCCTGAACTGCCAACGACGGTTGCTGGTAAATATCAATTATCTCTAATTCATACCTGCCTTTTAAATATTGATCGCAGATTGAATTAATGTTTTTTACTGCACGGGCGGAGTTAGGTAAAATACCAGTAATAAATAGCCGAAGAATATACTTTTCTTCTCCGGCACACTCAGGGTCTGCTTTAATCTTTTTCTTTTTAGATATCTTATTTATCATGGCAACAGACTTATTTTTCAAATTAAACCCTTAATAAATATTTTTTATTTGAGATCAGGTTACCGTGAGGTTTCTTTCATTTTATTTGAATCTTTAGATGTGGAGAGATTCAGGTGTTCCTTCGTGCTTCTTTTGGATAAAGATGATGTGCTGTTTTTTCCAATAATAATGGGAAATAAAGAAATTCCTTTACTCGAAATTTTGAACCCCCTCACCTCGTTAGAATGCACCATACCCCTCGATTTCATAACACATAAACTCCGGGTGCGTTCGGCATCTACCTCTATATCCTGAACCATTATCCAGGTATCAACCATTGATGAGATTCCTTCATCGCTCGGATTTCTTTCTATTGATCCGACTGTTATTGCCGCGGTAAACATTACAGTTATCTCCTGAGTTTTTAAGTAATCTACAAATCTGGTCAGCATTGATCTGATATCACTGTTAGGCCCTTCTGTCATTAAATTTGTTATCGGATCAAGAATAACGACAGTAGGATTTATATCATTTATTATTTTCTTAATAGCAAGAAAATGCAATTCAAGATTCTGTAAGGTAGGCCTTGAATAATAAAAAGTTAACATTTCCGATTTAACTATCGGATCTAATTGGAATCCTATTGATTGCATATTCCTTATTATCTGGTTTGGGGCTTCTTCAAATGCACAAAAAAGGCAGGTTTTTTTTACCTGGCAAACACTATATGCAAATGAAGCTGCCAGGCTGGTTTTGCCTGTGCCGGCTGTTCCTGATATCAGGATGCTGCTTCCAGCGTAAAATCCTTTTCTATCCAGCATTTCGTCTAATTCACTAACCCCTGAGAGGATCCTTTTTGAACTTGATTCCTGCTCAAATGCCTGACTTATAATTGGGTAAACAGATATTCCATTTTCATCGATGGTAAAAGGATATTCATTGTTACCATGAAAGGATCCACGGTATTTAATAATTCTTAGTCTCCTGGTTGTGATTTGATTAGTTACGCGATTATCTAATGCTATTACACAATCGGCTACATATTCCTCCAATCCATGGCGGGTAAGAAATGTATCTCCAATTTCTGAGGTAATAATTGCGGTGACTTTCTTTTTTTTTAACCAGGTTAATAGTCTTTTGAATTCTGATCGTAGCACTCTATAATCGAGACCATAAAAAAGTGTATCTAAAGAATCAAGCACAAGACGTTTTGCCTTTACCTTTTTGATTGCATGATCGAGCCTGACGAACAAACCTTCAAGATCATACAAGCCGGTTTTTCGGAATTCATCAGGATTAACGTGTATATGTTCTATGTATATTTTATTATTGGCAAGAAGCGATTTCAGGTTGTAGTTTATGGATTGTACATTTAAGTCATATTAATCCTAAAGAACGTTGAAAGTTCGATTGAGCTATCAAAGTTCAGGGGATTAAACTTTGAGGCTTTAAAAGGAAAAAAAAAGGGCTTATATTCAATATGGGTTGATTATGGCTTTAGGCTTGAATTTAAACTTGAAAACGATGTTATTCAATTAACAGAAATAGCAATCATAGAAGAATTGTCTAAACATTATAATTAATAATATTATGACAACCAAGAAGGTAGTTGGATCAAATAGACAAGAGTTAAGGACGGATGTTTTATTACATCCCGGAGAAGTGCTGGAAATGGAAATATTATCAAGAGGGCTGAAAAAGTCAAAGTTTGCAATGGATATAAAAATGTATCCTTCACACATGAGCGATATTCTGAAAGGGAAAAGGAACATTACGGAAGAAATTGCCCTTAAACTTGAAAACATTCTTGGCATAAGCGCTGAATTTTGGATGCACTTGCAGGTCGAATATAATATTTCGTTACTTAGAACAAAATTGAACCCCGCAGCTCAAATGACGACATTTTGAAGCAACGATCTGGTTGGCCGGGTGCATATCCTGGGATACCGGTAGTACTCTTTGACGACAATTGTATATACGATATATTAATCGTATATTTGTTACGATAAAATTTAAACTTTAATAGCATGAAAGTAACTGCTTTAATAAATGATGATCTTATTAATAATGTTGTAAAACTATCTAAAGGCAAAAACATTACAAACAGTTTGACGATTGCACTTGAGTATTTTGTTTATAGAAAAAAGATAGAACAATTAATTGAAGATGTTGATAAAGAACCTTTGCAATTTCAAGAAGGATTTTCAGCAGAAGGGATAAGGGAACTTAACAGAAGGAAAAGATCATGATTATTCTGGATACTTCAATTTGGATTGAATATTTTAAAAGAAATCTTGATTACAAAACTATAATTGATGATTTTTTACGAGAAAAACAGATACTTGCTTTTGATTTTGTCTTTGGCGAACTCATGCAGGGAGCTAAAGAACATGAGAAAGCTAAAATAATTAATATTTGGGAGATACTGCCAAAGCTTAATATTAGTGGAATTGGTTTTTATGCTGGTAAGTACTCAATGGAAAATAAATTAAGAGAAAAGGGAGTAGGCTTAATTGATTGTTCGATTATTTATGCAACAATAAGCTCCAAATCACAACTTTGGACTTTAGATAAAAAAATTCTTAATAACCTGGACAAGCAATTTCTTTACAAACCATGACCTATGCTGCTTTTAAAATTAGGTTATGGAAATATTAAAGTCAAATGCAAAAGAAGTTTAGAACAAAAACACTACCTGGTCCCGGAAGAGGTAGATTGCATATTTACTTTTGTCTTTTCCCTTTTGTCTTTTAACTTAAATTTTTCTATATTTGATTTTGGTTTCCTAATGTGCTAGTAAACTTAAAAATATGTTAGTCAGAACATTTGCCAGTGCTGTCACCGGTATTGATGCAGTGACAGTAACAATCGAAGTTAATGTGTCGCGTGGTGTACAATTTTTTCTTGTAGGATTGCCCGATATCGCTGTTAAGGAGAGCCACCAGAGAATTGAATCGGCTCTTCGTACACTCAATTATCACTGGCCCGGTAAGCAGGTGGTTATTAATATGGCACCGGCAGATATCAGGAAAGAGGGATCGGCATACGATCTGCCTCTGGCTCTTGGCATTCTTGCAGCTGATGAAAAAGTATCAAAAGAAGAGATTGAATCATTTGTATTGATGGGGGAACTTTCTCTCGACGGTAGTCTTCAGCCGATCAGGGGTGTCCTGCCCATAGCTCTCAGAGCCAGGGAAGAAGGATTCAAAGGGGTTATTGTGCCTGTTAAAAATGGAAGGGAGGCTGCAGTAGTCGATGGTCTTGTTGTCTATGGAATGGAAAACCTTGGCGAGGTAGTTGATTTCTTCAATGGCAGCAGAAAATTTAGTCCGGTTAAAGTTGACCTTCTTGAGCTTTTTGCCAATGAGGCAAACAAGTATGATGTTGATTTTTCAGATGTCCGTGGACAGGAAAATGTTAAACGGGCTCTCGAAGTCGCTGCAGCAGGAGGGCATAATGTAATTATGATAGGTCCTCCAGGTGCAGGTAAGACTATGTTAGCCAAGAGATTACCAACGATAATTCCTCCTCTTACACTTGAAGAGGCGCTTGAGACTACGAGAATACATTCGGTAGCCGGGAAGATAGACCATCATACGGCGCTCATGACAAAAAGGCCATTCCGCTCACCCCATCATACTATTTCAGATGTGGCACTTGTCGGCGGCGGTACTTTCCCTCAGCCAGGGGAGATATCTCTGGGACATAACGGAGTTTTGTTTCTCGATGAACTACCGGAGTTCAAACGAACTGTCCTGGAAGTTATGCGTCAACCTCTCGAAGACAGAGTCATTACTATTTCAAGGGCAAAATCAAGTGTAGAATATCCTGCAAGTTTTATGCTCGTCGCAAGTATGAATCCATGTCCCTGCGGCTTTCATAATCACCCCGAAAAAGAATGTAGTTGCTCAACCGGAATGATACAAAAATATCTTAATAGAATATCTGGTCCATTACTAGACAGGATCGACATTCATATTGAGGTTGTTCCCGTCAATTACGATAAACTTACCGATTCAGGAAAAGTGGAACATTCCTCTGATGTCCGCGGCAGGGTTATCAGAGCCAGGGCAATACAGGCAAAAAGATTTGAAATGGTAAAAGGTGTTTACTCTAACTCACAGATGTCCTCATCAATGCAGCGAAAATATTGTCAGCTTGATGAATCAGGGGGAAGGCTGCTTAAAACAGCTATGGATATACGAGGACTTTCAGCAAGGGCTTATGACAGGATATTGAAAGTTGCCAGGACGATTGCAGATCTTGGTGAATCTGAGAATATTACCGCTGAACATATCTCAGAAGCTATTAATTACCGTAATCTCGACAGGCAGGGTTGGGCAGGTTGATCCCAGTTAATTTCACCAATCTCATGAATATGCTGTATAATTCAACAAGTGTTGAAAATATATACAACGGGACGAAGAGACCTAATAAGCAGCCATATATAGGCTTAAAAACTATACAGTGTATATAAATTCAACACAATGCTTCATGCCAGGCTAAGACCACGAATGGTGTAACATTCAGATAATAAGTGCAGTATAATATGAATTTTCTTTGGCACTATTGTTGAATCCCTTGATTTATTAAGTAAAAATATGTTGAAAAAACTGTTCGTGTTATACTAAGTATCAGTTAAGCCGGACTATAATCTTAAGACAATGAAAAGAATATTTATTTTTTTAATCAGTTTATTTATAATTAATTACAGTGAAATCAGCAGTAAACTTAATGCTGGTACAAATTCCCTTCCAACCGATTCGATTAGTGTACTAAGTACTCCTGACTTGTACAATCTTTCTGTCAGATGGGCTACCGAATACAATACTTTGTTTCCCGGGACGAAAATTAAAGTGATTAATATTTCAGATCCTAAAATCATGAAAAGTTTATTGGAGAAAGGAGATATTGGATTTGTTTCTAATGGATCTTATTCGGGGCTAACGAGTGAATCGATGTGGAAAGCAGTTATTGGCCGTGATGTTATAGTTCCGGTTATAAATTCAAAAAATCCCTATCTGGAAGAGCTTAACAAAAAAGGGGTAGCTCCGGAAAATTTCAACCTCTTCCTTAAAAATCATGGAGCAGGTAATTGGGGGACATTACTTAATGGAGAACAGAGTTCAAAAGCTCACTTTTATTTTATTAATGACGAATCAATATTGAAAGGTATTGCAGGATTCATTAAAACTGACAAAAGCAAGATCACTGGGATTAAAGTCGAAAGTATAGAAGAATTTCTTACTGCAATAAAAAAAGATCCTGATGCAATAGGGTTTTGCAAACTAATCAACATAATTGATCCTGAAAATCAAACACTGGCAGAAAACATAAGGTTACTCCCAGTTGACAGAAACAACAATGGTAAGTTGGATGCCAATGAAAAAATTTATAGTGATTTTAATGATATTTCAAGAGGTATATGGATTGGTAAATATCCTAAATCGCTATACATTAACATATATTCAATTTCCTCAAATCCACCAAAAAAAGGTACAGAGATAGCTTTCCTGAAATGGATTCTTACCGATGGTCAGAAATTTCTGTATTCCAATGGTTATTCAGATCTTTTGGTAAGTGAGCGACAATCAGAAATTGATAAGTTATACGAGGCACAAAACAATGTTACAACCACAGAATACAAACCAATATTTAAAACAATTATTTTAATTCTGGCAATAGTAATTCTGGCAGGGTTTATTGTGGATCTTGCTGTCAGATACCTGAGACGTAAAAAAACCGCAGAAAAGGTTATCAGTTCTGTTTTAAATCCGGTACTTGATGAAAACTCGCTGATAGTGCCAGGCGGACTTTATTTTGACAAAACTCATACCTGGGCATTTATGGAACAAAATGGTGTGGTAAAAGTCGGAATAGATGATTTTCTCCAACACATAACAGGTACTCTTACCCGGATTAAAATGAAGAATGAAGGTGA
Organism: Bacteroidales bacterium; assembly: GCA_025358645.1. Taxonomy (GTDB): domain Bacteria; phylum Bacteroidota; class Bacteroidia; order Bacteroidales; family VadinHA17; genus LD21. The sequence goes on along the minus strand of JANYIW010000215.1, from coordinate 272 downwards.
CAGAGTAAAGAAGGGCGAGCCTATACTGTCTCTTACTCAAAATGGGAAACAGTTGAATGTTTATGCTCCTCTATCAGGCATAATCAGAGAAAAGAATAATGCATTAAATACGAATGCTTCAATACTTAATAGTTCGCCTTATAACGATGGTTGGGTTTACCGGATAGAACCAACAAACTGGTCAAGGGAAAACCAGTTATTATTTATGGCAGACAAGCATAAGCAATTTATAAAAAATGAATTTGTCAGACTGAAGGATTTTCTTGCATCGG
>JANYIW010000208.1 GCA_025358645.1 Bacteroidales bacterium | reverse complement strand
TTTCGCAGTATAACTCATTTAATTACTGGGGCTGGCTTGATGATGTACCCTCTAATCCAAATCTTGAAATAGTCAGCGGTGATATACGTGATCCCCATTTCTGCAAAGAGATATTAATTGGTATTAATACTGTTTACCATTTGGCCGCATTAATTGCTATTCCATATTCATACATTGCGCCTGATAGCTATATTGATACAAATATCAAGGGTACTCTTAATATTTGCCAGGCTTCAAGGGATAATGGTAATATACGAATTATTAACACATCAACCTCCGAAGTCTATGGTACCGCTTTGTATGTTCCGATAGATGAAAAACATCCAAAACAACCTCAATCGCCATACTCTGCGTCTAAAATTGGCGCAGACGCAATCGCTATGAGCTTTTACAACGCTTTTGGTTTACCTATTACTACTGTCAGACCTTTCAACACCTATGGCCCCAGACAGTCGGCAAGAGCTATTATTCCGACAATAATATCACAGATTGCAACTGGTGTAAAAAAAATTAAGCTTGGAGATTTGACTCCTACGAGGGATTTTAATTTTGTGAAGGATACCTGTCAGGGATTTATTGCTCTTGGTGAATGTTACAACTCAATAGGCAAAGAAATAAATCTATGTTCAAACTCTGAAATATCAATTCTGAATTTATTGGAACTGATAAAAGAGATAATGCATTCGGATGTGGAATTTGTTACAGAGAATAAGAGAGTCAGACCCGAGAACTCGGAAGTTTTAAGACTGTGGGGAGATAATAAGCTAATCAGAGAACTGACAGGATTCACTTCTGAGTACGATTTACGTAAAGGACTGGAGATTACCTGCGAATGGTTTACTAAATCAGAAAACCTTAAAAAGTATAAAGCAGATATTTATAATGTATAGTAATGGCCACATACCAGTTTATTATAGATAAAATAAGAGACATTTACGACGAACCTGAAAAATTTATACCTCTTCATGCTCCACTATTTGTAGGAAATGAAAAAAAATACCTTAATGAGTGTATCGATTCCACTTATGTTTCCAGTGTAGGCAGGTTCGTCAACCTTTTTGAAGAAAAAATCTCTGAATTTACCGGTTCGAAACGCGCAGTAGTATGTGTGAATGGGACAAACGCTTTATATCTTGCTCTAAATCTTGTGGGTGTAAAGCAGTACGACGAAGTTATTACCCAGCCACTTACATTTATCGCAACTGCAAATGCAATTAGCTATTGTGGTGCTTTACCAATATTCCTGGATGTAGATAGAAATACGATGGGGTTAAGTCCTGAATCACTCAAATCATTTCTTGCTACCAGTTCTGAAATGAAAGACGGTGAATGTTATAACCTGGTAACCGGTAAAAGGATCAAGGCTTGTGTTCCTATGCATACTTTTGGTCATCCATGCAGGATTGATGAAATCGTAGCGATCTGTGAAAAATACAAAATTGAGTTGATAGAGGACGCTGCTGAGAGCATCGGGAGCTATTATAAAGGAAAACATACTGGAACATTCGGAAAGATAGGTGTACTTAGCTTTAATGGGAATAAGACTATTACAACAGGGGGAGGAGGGATGCTCTTATTTAATGATGAAAAAATGGCATCAAGAGCTAAACATTTATCAACCCAGGCTAAAATAGCTCATCCATGGGAATTTGTTCATGATGAGGTCGGATACAACTATAGAATGCCAAATATAAATGCCGCACTGGGGGTTGCCCAACTTGAGTCATTGAGTTTCTTCCTTGAGAAAAAAAGATTATTAGCAGAGGAATATTCGTTTTTTTTTAAAGATAAAAATGTTGATTTTTTTCATGAACCTGAAAACTCTATTTCAAATTATTGGTTAAATGTAATCTTGTTAGAATCTAAAACAGAACGTGACATTTTTCTGGCTGAATCGAATAATCAGAAAGTCATGACCCGTCCTGTATGGAGACTAATGAATAAGCTGACTATGTTTGAAAAATGCCAGTGTAGTGATTTATCAAATGCGGAATGGCTCGAAAAGAGGGTCGTAAATATACCTAGTAGCGTAAAGATTTAATTATGGAACAAATCATACTTGTTGGGGGAGGAGGACATTGTATTTCTTGTATAGATGTTATCCAGCAAACAAACAGATATGAAATTGTGGGCATTCTTGATAAAGACGAAAAAGTTGGTACTTTAATCTCTGGTGTAAAAGTCATAGGTACCGATTCTGATATAAATAAACTGACTGTTAAGTACATGAACTTTCTGATTACAGTAGGCCAGATTAAATCCTTTGATATAAGAGTCAGAATTTATAATACTATTAAAAAATACGGAGGTAAATTACCTGTAATAATAAGTCCTGCAGCTTATGTGAGTCCTTCTGCTTATATTGATGAAGGATCAATTATTATGCATAATGCGGTAGTTAATGCCAAAGCGGAAATCGGTAAGAATTGTATAATTAATACAGGAGCATTGGTTGAACATGAAGTATTGGTTGGTGATTTTTGTCATATATCAACACATGCAGTTCTGAATGGTCAGGTTAAACTTGGAAAAAATTCTTTTATAGGGAGTAATGCTGTAATAGCTAATAATGTATCTCTCCCTGAAGAGATAATAATTTCAGCCGGAGCGTGTATTCTGAAGTCGCCGGAGAAAAAGGGAATTTATATAGGAAATCCTGCAAGAAAATCCGATAAATCATGAAAACAATCATTATTGCAGAAGCCGGCGTTAACCATAATGGTTCATTGAAAATTGCAAAAAAACTAGTGGATGCTGCGTCTGATGCAGGTGCAGACTATATTAAATTTCAGACATTTGTAACCGGGAACCTGGTCTCGAAAGATGCAAAAATGGCTGATTATCAAATTAAAAATTCCGGAAATGAGATTAGCCAGTATATGATGCTTTCAAACCTTGAGCTGAGCTCTGATGATCACGATGAGCTAATCAAATATTCTAAGACTCGTAGAATAGCATTCCTGTCTACCGCTTTCGATATGGACAGTATTGAGCTTCTGATAAAACTTGACTTACCTTTATGGAAGATTCCGTCTGGTGAAATTACGAATATGCCATATCTGAAAAAAATCGGATCACTTAAAAAGCCAATATTGCTTTCAACAGGAATGGCAACTCTCGGAGAAATTGAAGCAGCAGTTAATTTGCTTGAAAATGCCGGAACTAAACGGAGTCAAATAACAGTGCTGCACTGTACTACCGAATATCCTGCGCCTTTTGAACAGATTAATCTTAATGCGATGGTTACTCTGGGGTCTGCATTCAAGATCAATTTCGGTTATAGCGACCATAGTACTGGCATCGAAATACCTTTAGCAGCTGTTGCATTAGGTGCCACCGTCATCGAAAAACATTTTACTCTTGATAAAAACATGCCTGGTCCGGATCATAAAGCCTCACTGGAACCGGCAGAGCTTAAAAGAATGGTAGATGGCATAAGGAATATTGAAAAAGCCATGGGTGATGGTATAAAAGTACCAACATCAGGTGAGAAATTAAACAAAATAGCAGCCCGTAAAAGCATTGTCGCAGCCTGTACAATTAAAAAAGGCGATTTATTCACAAATAAAAACCTTACTGTAAAAAGGCCGGGCAAGGGGATGTCGCCAATGCTTTGGGATCAATTGTTAGGACTGAAAGCGAAACAAGCTTATCATAAAGATGATCTGATAATTCAATGAGAAAAGTTTGCGTTATAACCGGGAGCAGGGCGGAATATGGCCTGCTTAGTCGTTTGATGAAATTGATTAAAGAAGATTCTGATTTGATCTTGCAGATAATTGTGACGAATATGCACTTGTCGCCTGAATTCGGAAATACGTATCAAGATATTGAGAAGGATGGATTTCATATTGACAAGAAAGTGCATATGTTACTTTCTTCAGATACAGCTAATGCTACTGCCAAATCGATTGGTGTAGCTGTAATCGGATTTGCCGATGCCTATGAAGATTTGTCACCAGATTTAATTCTGGTTCTTGGCGATCGTTACGAAATGCTTGCAGCTGTATCAGCTGCATTAGTTTATAAAATCCCGGTTGCCCATATTCACGGTGGCGAAATTACTGAAGGCGCTTTTGACGATTCAATCCGACATTCAATTTCAAAGATGAGCCATTTGCACTTTACCTCGACAGATGAATATCGTAACAGGGTTATTCAACTCGGAGAAGATCCAGCCTTCGTCTTCAATGTAGGTGCGATTGGGATTGATAATTTAAAACATCTTAACCTCCTTACTAAAGAGTCCTTAGAAGAGGACTTAAATTTTAAATTAAGTGGTGAATGCATATTGGTGACATATCATACAGTTACTCTTGAGGATAATACTGCTCAGGAACAGATAGAGAACCTTCTTGAGGTATTGAAAGAGATTAAAAATCTGCAGATTCTGTTTACATTACCCAATTCGGACCCAAACGGGCACATCATAAAAGAGTTGATTACTAAATTTGTGGAAGAAAATAAAGACAGATCTGCAGTTTTTGCTGCTCTCGGACAAATAAGGTATCTGTCAGTTTTGAAATATATTAATGCTGTCGTAGGAAATTCTTCAAGTGGATTAATCGAAGTTCCATCCATGGGAATCCCTACTCTTAACATTGGAAGTCGACAACAAGGAAGATTAAAACCTAAAACGGTAGTAGATTGTGAGACATCGGTTAAAGAGATCAGAAAAAATCTTTTATATATATTATCGTCGCAGTTTAAAAACAGCTGCAAGAATGCTCCGAACCCCTATGAGAAAAAGAACACTGCTTCAGAGATTCTTTCTGTGATTAAAAAATATGATTTGCAGAAGCTGGTTAAAAAAAGATTTCATAATCTTTAACATGAAAAATTATAAAAGTCATCTTATCAAAGTTTCTTCTTCTCTTAAAGATGGACTAATATCAATTAATCAACTTAAAGATGAAATTCTATGTCTGTTAGTCATTGATGAGTCAGAGTGTCTAGTTGGCACACTTACTGATGGGGACATACGTAGAGCTTTAATTGCCGGAGTAAAATTGACTGATTCGATTGAAACCGCAATGATGAAAAACTTCGCAAAATTGCAGAATTATGAAATTACTCCGGATAATATCAGAGACTATCGGGCCAAGGGAATAAAATTGTTGCCTTTTGTTGACGGTGAAGGGAGAATTTGTAAAGTATTTAATCTTAAAGAAAAATTGTCGATTCTCCCAATTGATGCCGTTTTAATGGCAGGGGGAAAAGGCACTCGTTTGAGACCTATGACTGACAATACCCCAAAACCACTATTAAAAATAGGAGGTAAACCTATTATTGACTATAATATTGAGCGCCTTCTTAAATATGGTGTCGAACATTTTCATGTTACAGTAAATTATCTCGCTGAACAAATTGAAGATCATTTTTCGGAAGATATTGATGGAGTGAATATTGCATGCATCAAAGAACCTAAGTTTTTAGGAACTATCGGATCGACAAAATTCATTCCGGAATTTTTCCATAACACAATAT
>JANYIW010000182.1 GCA_025358645.1 Bacteroidales bacterium | reverse complement strand
GAGCTGGAAAACACAAGGCATGCCATTTTATTCCCGTGGTGTTACCTACAGTAAAGAATTCAATATTGATAATTCTGATGGAAAATGGGAAATTGCTTTGGGCAACTGGTACGGAACTGTGGCAGAAGTATCAGTAAATGGCCAACAGGCAACTGTTATTGCTTTTCCGCCATACCATAGCGATATTACAGGATTGATCAAACCCGGATTAAATAAAATTGATGTGAATGTCATTGGCAGTCTTAAGAATCTTCTGGGGCCTCATCATAATAATCCAAAACCTGGATTCGTCTCTCCATGGATCTGGCGAAATGTTAAGCGTTATCCATCCGGAAAAGAATACCAGATTCTGGATTATGGGTTGTTTGATGATTTTACACTTTTAAATGGAAAATAAGTCTTTACAGACAGCGCGAAGCGCATGACAGCATAGCATTAATACTTTCAATACTTTTCGAATTATAAAGGGTAACACTATACAATCAACTAAATATCAGTATACTATTTTAGACCTATTGCAGAAAAGAAATATTTTTCTACATTTGGAACAATTTATATTTTACTTTTTTGAATAATCTCAAATCTTTAAAAACTTCTTTAAATGGAAAAGGGCATGTTGTAACAACTTACAAAATACCCATTAACGTTAAACCTAAATCTTAACTTATGAGAAAACTTTTTATTTTTGCTGCTGCAATGTTAATTACCGGCAGTCTGTTTGCAGGTGGACTGGTTACAAATACTAACCAGAGTGCCATGTATACGAGGTTGCAGAGTCGAAATGCATCTACAGGAATTGATGCTGTCTATTATAATCCGGCTGGTTTAACAAAGCTCGGCGATGGTTTTTTTGTTTCAATAAACAACCAGACAATAGGCCAGACAAAAACAATACTTAACAACTATTTCTATCTGGATGGCACACCAAAAAAGTATACCGGAAAAGTCAGTGCCCCTATTTTCCCAGGTATATATATAGCATTCAATACAGGTAAACTCTCATTTTCTGCAGGAGTGAATCCAATAGGAGGTGGCGGTGGCGCCAAGTATGACAAAGGCTTACCTTCATTTGAAATGGGTATTGCTGACATTGTCCCTGGTTTGGCAAGTCAGGGTATTCCAACAACACAATATGCAGCTGATATCTTTTTCAAAGGATCTTCTGTTTATATGGGTTATCAGGCGAACATTGGTTATAAGGTAAATGAAATGTTCTCTGTTGCTGCAGGAGTGAGAGCAGTCTCTGCCGCAAATACCTATAACGGATATCTGAAAAATATCAAAATAAATCCTGCATATCCGGCATTCGGTGCAGGATTTACAGGTGGGATGGTATTTGCCAGCGATTTTTTCACTGCTGGTGCAACTACTCTAACTGGGTTAGCATCAGGAGCGACTGCATTTGTTGCAGGATTACAACCAATTATTACAGGTGGCAAAGGGGCTACCCTTTTGGCAAACGGAACTACTGTAGGCTTAACTGCAACCCAGGTTGGACAGATCCAGCAACTTCTTGGAGCTGCGGGTCTGACTCCTGCTCAGATAGGAGCTACTTCAATCGCCGTTGCTCAGGGAACTCTTTCAGCTGCAGCCCCTGTATTTGCTTCCAAAGCTGTCACTATGACAGCAAATGCAGCAGGCACACAGGATATTGCTGTAGATGCTGAAAGATCAGGAATGGGCTATACACCAATTATAAGTGCAAACTTCTCTCCTTCTGATAAGCTTAACATAGCTGTTAAATATGAGTTCCAGACAAAACTTGAACTTACCACTAAAGTTAATAATAATAATGGTGGTGGTATTTTTGTTGATGGATCAAAAATTATCGCTGATATGCCGGCTATGCTTGCTGCAGGTATTGAATATAAACCACTTGATAAACTGATGGTTACCGCTAGTATGAACTACTATTTCGACAAAAATGTTGATTATGACGGAAGCAAAGCTATCAGTATTAAAATGATCGATAAGAATTTCACTGAATATGCACTCGGATTAGAGTACAGTCTTTCAATGAAACTTCGCGCAAGTGCTGGCTGGCTAGGTACATATACAGGTGTAAACAGCAATTATCAGAATGATCAGACTTACAGTCTTAGTTCAAACTCATTCGGTGCAGGTTTCGGATATAGGATCAACGGTATGATTGATCTGAACATTGGCGGTCAGTACACAATGTACAAGGAAAATTCAAAGGAATATAGCCACTTGCTAGGCACATTTCCTTTTACTGTAAAAGAGACTTACAATAAGAACACCTGGGTTGTTGGTGTTGGTCTTGACTTTACTTTCGGAAAATAATTTATTCAAAGCACATTCAAAGAAGCTGGCTATTAAGTCAGCTTCTTTTTAGTATTTAATGCCTAGTGAATTAAGATGTTTAATATAAACCTCATATCTTGGAATACCTGATAATTTCAATTTGCTGTACCATTCAGCAGCCTTTTGCAGATCTCCGGTCTCTTTAGCCAGTTTAACAATATTAATATATATCAGACCCTGAATTCCCGAATTCTTACTTGTTATTGTATCTCCGATTTTAACGAAATCAATTAATGCTTT
>JANYIW010000166.1 GCA_025358645.1 Bacteroidales bacterium | reverse complement strand
CCAAAATCATACTCACTCACAGAAACAACATCGACATTGGGACCTGCCGTCAGATCAAGACCTGTATAATCATGCCCCTGAAACAACTCTTTATAATTACCATTGACATTGTAGCTGCCTACATCACACACACGTAAGTGTTTGTCCATAGGTAGTGTGCGCGCATAGTAGGCCATTGCTTTATAGGACGAATCGTGCATTAACTCTTCTCCAACATTATCTCATAATCGACATTGTATGTCCAATTATCGTCTTCAGGATCCTGTGACTGTCTTGCAAGAACTCTTTTCATATACAAGTGAACATTTCCAGCAACTGTCAAACTGCACCAGTCAAAAAGTAATTTCAATTTTTCATAAAAAGAATCCACTTCAGTAGAAGATTGACTTGAAGAAAATAAATCTATCTGGATTCTGACTGTCTCAAATGTGCTTGTAAAATTATAGTCGGGAACATCAGAGATCAAATGATACACGGCATACGGCAGAACAGTATTTTGAGGAGCACGTTCAAAATAAAACCGTCCTGCTAATACTGTATAGAGTGCATTATGAACTCCTCCAACTTCTGCTGTAAACTTTGTGTAGATGGCTTTCTTCAAACTCTCCATTTAGATATCCTTCTTTTCATTTAGACATCCTACTTTTCATCTCTTCAAAAGCAGGTCTCATAAAAGGACGTGGTGCTATTGATCTTGTCCCAAATTCTAGCCCTGGGGCATAATCGACTCTTGTTCCCACAACCACTTTGAAAGCATAAGAATCGTTTGCTGGCTCACCTACACCATCCTCTGCCAGTGCCTTTGATCCTACAGGACCATTTTTGGATCCAGATCCTATAAAATTCGTGCTTATGCTCGCATGCAAGCGTCCTGTATCGACTGCTGGTGCTTGGCCTGGTGCTGATGCTATATGAACAATATTCCTTTTTTTCCCCTTCATATATATTCTGCCTGTGCCTTTTCTCATACTACGCTTGACCATACCCTCTAATTCCCGACCTCGCGCAATAAGCCACTTCTGGGCTTTTGTTAAAGTCTCAGTAGCATCATAATTAAAATCAGTCTTAGCCATTCACTTTCTCACTTAACAAGAAAACAAGAAATCTGGTCTGATTCAAAGGCAGTTCTCTTGATATGATCTCAAATACTCTTGTATCAAGATAGAAACGATCTTGTGTCTGCACCTCACTTGCGAATTGATAATCCATTACAAACTTATATTGTGCGGCCTCTGCCTTCTTTCCATACATTATGCGCTCACGGTCAGATAGAATTGCCAAGACTCCTGTAATGTTCCTGTTCTTTATCCATGTATCTATAAAGCCCCCCATGCCATCATCAGTCCTAGTTACCTGCTTGAATGTCAGGGTTGTTTTTGGTCCTATCATATCAGTGTCTTCTTATACTTACGTAAAATTGATTCAGTCTGATCGGGAAGTCCCTCTTTAAAAGAGTTTGAAAGACCTGCTATCGAATAGCCCATAACACCAAAGCTCTCTTCCGATCTCCGTTGGTAGATATTTTTGATCAGAATCAGAGTTGCCAACTTCAGATCATTAGGAATGACAACATATCCAGCCGTATAAGACACATAAATATTTCTGCGTCCTTCAGGAAAACCATGAAAGAGATAAATTTTCCCTTCATCTGGATACACTTCAAAATCATCCTCTCCCTCGTCCGGAATTTCCAAATATATCACGTTCCCACGAACACCCTGTAAACCAAACTGTTCAAGAAGCTCTGAAGATGGATAAAATCCATATGCTGAGGACATTAATGAAGCATTCCAGTTCGGCACTGCATTGATGGCATTGGTCAGCTTTGTCAGTGTATCATAAGTCGTCAATGATAATGGTGTCGTTGTTCCATCACTGAACAACAATACTACTGAAGCTGAAACAGACACTGAAGCATGTCCTACAGAAGCAGTGTTTTTGATACCTATAACCTCAAGTGCACCTATGGATAATCGATTGAGAGCAACTACTGGATAATTATTGAGTAATAACTCTACATCTCCTGTGCCATCGTAACGTTCTGTGTATTCTTTGTTGATAAGGGTTCGCTTGCAGTAGACAGACTGTATCCAATTCTCTACTGCAAGCTTTATCAGATCAATGTTCTTATCAGCAGTCACTACTGCATCAAGTCCAAGAAAATTCAGCACTTCTTTCATTTCTACTAATCCTACTGAACTCATAAGTTACCTTCCTAACTCGGACTTGCTGATGGAGATACAGACGGAGACCTAGATGCCGAAGGCGACAAACTAGGTGATACAGACGGAGACATAGATGCCGAAGGTGTTGATAAAACTGCTGCCCCTACACCCCTTGATGACCAATGTATTCCATCATAACAGACATAGGTCGATTTATTATCTGTAGCGAACAACTCAGATCCAATAGGTGCTAGTGGCATAGTATCTGTAGATAGTCCTACGTATTTTTGGATTGTTGTTATTCTAAATACTGTCATATTTATTGCCCTCTGAGTTTATCTTTTTTAAAATAGGACGGGGAAATTGCTTTCTCCGTCCTATGATTACAGCCTTTAACTTGTTTATGCAGACGGTGAAGCAGACGGCGACATTTCATCTACCCTTCGAACCCATACGGATGCAGGTCCAATAATCATCAAATCCAAACCAGTCACTTTGTTATAGAACACTAAACAGCCATTTACCCACTTAGATGCTATTAATGTATTTGCCATTATAACCACCTCCTTGATTTAAGACCGTGCTAAGAACATCTCAGCTAAAGGGACGGTTTCCCTCTTATATTACTTATCAATTGACTCTGACACCATCTTATTTTCAATATTACGCATAATTTTAATTTTTGATTTGCGCTTTGTATCAGGTGTAAGAATCTCTGCCATGTCTCGACTGAACAAATTATTTGCTATACGCAAGGGCAGGGGAATAACTGTATTTTCAGGATTTCCCATCCACTCACCTTTCAATCTGACACATACGTGTCTTGCCTCTGCCATACAAACTCCTATGAATTTTTCTTGACTCTGTTTACTTACTCTGCCGGATCGAACTTTAGAGCAAAGTTGTTGAGTCGGAATAGCGAGGTTCAATAATAGCAACAGCGTGTGCAATACCAGCGGATGCCTCTGCACCAATTTCTAAAGTCAACCACTTTTTACTGTTGGCAATATCCATCTGAGCAGCGTCAATTTCAAGCACAAGCATTTTATTTGCATAAGTTGCTGCAACCAGAGTCAGAGCGGCCGAAGTCGTCTGAGCAGCAAGAACATCGGCACTCGCAGTGCCTACAACAGCAGAACCCAGTGCATACTTGAAAGTAAGGGCACTTGTTTTTGCTGCATTAGCAGCACCCGAAAACAGTTTCAGGATAGAATCCCCAGTGATAGCACCGAACATGATAATGATCGTTGCACGGGATGCTTTTCCCATATTAATGGAATCCCCGTCAGCACCGTTGTTATAATCAGCAGTGTTTACAATAGGGACAAATCTTAATTTCTGAGCCAAATTCATGATACTTCCTCCTAATGATTGTTATATGGGGACATTTCTGTCCCCAATATTACTTATTTATTAACAAGGTTTAGGTTTCCTTACCTTTGCCGTGATTAGGTCCGTTCTGCAATCGTGATGAACGGAGACAGTGTGTCACCCGAATAACGAGGAGTGACGGCAGTCGGCCACCAAGGCTGTCCGTCAACACGGAAGACAAATCGGAATGCAGTCTGATCGTAATCGAATTTCAGATGGATAGAAGAAGCAAACTGAACTACACCACCCGATTTCTGACCAACAAGATACTGGGACCAATCGGCAAACATTAAGTCACCCATATCGCCCAGCTTCTGACAGTGCTCACAGAACACCAACGGCTTTCCCATCAGGGTATCATAGGGCTTTCCTGAAGCTCCGCCAGCAGGCAACCACACAGGGGCTCCAGCAGTTCCAATAGCAAGCGACATCGAAGCTAACTGAACGAAAATGTCGTCATTGCCCATGAAAATGGAACTCGATTTATCCCACATACGAGCATACATCTTCAACACATTCTCATAAAGGATTGTATCTGCCGCCTGATTGGCCTCTTTTGCAACCTGAATCAGACAGGGAGCATTCAAAACACCTAAAGGCTTTCCTGCACCTGTTCCATTGATGAATACATTGTCAAGCTGCCATGCGAGAGCATCAGAGAACATACGGGTTAACAGAGGCTCCAGAGAAATGGGAGAGTCTTCAAGGATTTCATCCGAAGCATAGACAAGACCAGCCATCTTCCGAAGACGAAGCTGAATCTTTCCAAATTTAGGACGGGATTCATTTTTCTGGCCTTCTTCATCAAGCCACTTAAACTCAATCCCACCATGAATCAATCCACCGGAGCGATCATTGCCTGAAACATAAGGAATGTTGATTGCATTGGTTGCCATCGGAATAGACTGGGCAAGGCTGAGAATGTTGCTTTTGCGAACAGCGACTTCCAAAAGAGAATTACGAAACTCTTCGGGAATCAGGAATCCACCATACTCAGCATCCGCCTCATTGGTAGACGCACCTGCTGCCTTTGTAGTAAGATTGTCGAGGCGTTTATCAATAGTTCGACCACGAGAAACCTCCGCACTTTTTACTGCAAGGGCAAACTCACTGAAACTCTTGAATCCTGCTTTAGGATCTTCAGTTCGCTGTTCAGTGCCATCAGGAATAAGCATTTTCCGAATATCAGGTCCTTCCTTCAGAATTGATTTTACCACTGATTCAATCTGTTCTTTTAATTCTCCGGACATCTTCGCACCAGCAGTTTCCAACTGATTTTTTACCTGATCGGCGATGATGGCTTCCAACTGTTCTTTGGTCATTTGAGCCATGTTGTATTTCCTCCTAAATTAGTTTAAAATGTTTATTTCAATTCCCTCTAACATCGCCGATCAAAGGATCTAATGTTTGTTAGGGTGTTTCCTCTACAATGTAGCTTTTCCTTTAAGCTTGGCCATAATCTCTGCGGCCATGCTTACAGCATCTATCTTTATTGCGTTCTTTGACAAAGCCTCCGTCACCGCACTCTTGATTGTATCGTCATCAATTTCAATCAGATCGTCTTTGAGAACAACGGTGTCCTCAATTTCAATCGGATCTTCTTCAACAGATGTTTTTGTCCCAAGATCAATATCAATATCAATGAAATCACCAGCATCGTCTTTGCTGACTACTGCTTTCGCTAGTAAAGATATAATCATGCTCTTTGCCTCATCCAGTTTAGCAAGACATTCAGAGAGTTCTTTACCTGAAAACACATGCTCAGTTTTTTCAATGCCATCTTCCCCACTCTTATTATTCAATGCATAACGATCCTGCACCCAAGATACTAAGACCGCTGATACATCACCTACTATTACTGCTGTTCGAGCAACTATGTCATAATCATAGTCAACACGATAATACATTTGTTTTTTCTCCTCATATGTTCCATACACTACATGACCAGAAGGATACTCTGTCGTGTAGATATCAACCACATACTTGGAGTTGATATCAGATCCTTCTTTTCCATATCCAATGGGATTCAATGCTCGATCTACGGCTGAGGAGATATCATACAGAGAAGGCATTCCCTCTTCACTAATTGTTTTGATTCCCTTTATTTCCATTTCTTCAATCTGTTTCTCCATTGCCGACACTGTTTCTTTCAGATCATCAACAAAACCGGTAAAGGCAGCGATCATTTCCTCCCCGTTAGTCAAAGGTATCTCTTTGCCCGGGAATAGGGACTGGATCGACTTGGCCAAATACTCCATAAATACCATTACAACGGTCTTTTCTTTCTCGATCTCTGCATCATTCGTCTGTTTTGCAGTATCCACACCATCGTCTTTCTTAACCACTTGGGTGTCTTCCACTTCTTGAGGGGTATCTTTTTTGTCAGTAGTAACATCGTCAACCTTTACAATGATTTCCTGTGTGTCGTCATTCTTTTCGATTATATCAAGAGCAAACTCCAGCTCTTCCTGTAACTGTTTTGTTTGTATCTTATGAGACTTTACATACTCAACTAAAGCATCTGAGTTAGCGGGCACAGGCACACACGAAATCTCCATCAACTCAACATCGGTGAACACTCGCTTGCAACCTTTATACTTAGCCTCAGTGGGATTATCGATAGC
>JANYIW010000091.1 GCA_025358645.1 Bacteroidales bacterium | reverse complement strand
GTGGTATTATCTTCATCAGTGCGGGGCTGTGCCTGGAATAATATGATCGGACGTATATATTTCCCGCCATTCTTTTCCTCCTCAACTGAAAGCAGTTCGAGCTTGTGCTGTAAGTGCAGAGCACTGTTTATTACTTCTGTCTTATCGTGATGATTGTAAACTATTACAGGCAGCTTTACCATGTGTTCCTTTTTCAACTCGATGGCCGGAACAAGACTAACAATATTACTGTTATCTTTTGGTGTTGCGGTAAGGTCAAGAACAAATGAAGGATTTAAAGCATTCAGCATTTCCACGCTCAGATCACTTTCTGCATTATGACTTTCATCAACAACAAGAACCGGATTAAGGCTCCGGATAACATTAATAAGTGCTGTTTCATCGGTATCAACAAGCAGATGTGATTTATCTTTATACTGACTCGAAAATTGAGCCAATTCTCCATTCTCCTGGTAAACCTTCCTGTCTTCTTTATTCCTGGCTCTTAAACTTGAATAGCTCATTACAATTATTGAAAGTTGCTCTTTTACAACGCCGGGGTTAAAGTTTGAGCCATAAAGAAGATCCTTTTTCTGGTACACCTCAACACGATGATTAAACAGACTGTCGAGTTTCTGACGATAGGGGTGATCAGGGTTACTTAAATTATTGAAAGTCTGATCAAGCAGGTTGCTCCATGGAACCAGCCATATAACCAACTTTGGTAATTCTGATGACCAGGCTGAAAAGATTGTGCTCAATGCATTACAGGCAATAAAAGTTTTACCCCCCGCAGTGGGTACTTTAATGCAAACATGTGCTGCATTTGGTATTGTGTTCTTATAGGGTTGCATACCCTCACCATTTAATGCATTATATAGGCCTATACGATCCTCCCAAAACTTATTAAATGCAGTATCGGTTTTTTTGAACCTTTGAACATATTCCAGGTATAGTTCGAGGTCTTTTATAACTTTATGTTGATAGTTTTTCAGTTCCATTATTCTTCAATTTCTTTGTTCTTGCTATTCAAAATCTTCGCATTCTTTCTTGTTATGACTTTCTTTCCTGTTTTTTCTTCAATTTCTTTGCGTGCATTGCCGGCAATAACACCACCTTGTTTTGCAATAATTTTGTTTTGTGAGAAGGTTTTGGGTTTCTTTTCTTTCGAAATTTCAGTAGTTGTAACTTCAGCAAGCATGTTCAGCACAAGTTCGAGGTTAGACATGTGGTCGCGAAGGTTTTCTTTTTTCAACCCTTTAAAGTTTTTATATTGTTTACTCGTAAATCCTGCCCATGCTTTTGTGATCTCACCACTCTTTCACGCCCAACCCGAGCCAGCCAAATTTTAAATGGTTCTGCTTTAGGTGATGGAATGGATTGAATCAACCTGAAAAGCTGCTCTGTATCAGCTACATCGGCTACACGCATTTTACCATCAGCAGCTCGCATTTTCAAACCGTGACAATTCGTCACGGTTTCATTTCCTTCTATTATTAAACGTTCTTTCAGCTTTCTCCAATAAGCACCTGCATCAACACTATCGGTAAGAACAGAAACTATATCCACAATTGAAAAATACCATTTATCCTGCTCCTCATCCCAATGGGTTCGTATTTTTTTATCGTTAAACAACTTTATTTTATTTTCCATTTTAGTATTTAAATCATAATAATTTTAAAATTGCTATAAGTAGGTTACAAATTGAAACCATCTCTTAAAAACGGGTTATATCTCGTGGAATTTTCTTAAATATGATGTTGTGTTTCATCATGAAATCTTTAGCTAACAGACAGTTATCTGCATAAATTACATATTGACCCGCTTTTGATTTAATTGTAGAAAGTAAATCAATGTCGGCATATTGTTCTTTCTTCCTTTTTCTTAATATTAATTTTACTTCCCGCCTGATCTAAGTACGAACCATAAACACAAAATTGACTCACCTATTTTTTTATTATTTCAGACAAGATCAAAAATACATATTATTAAGGATATCAAAAAGAAAAAAGTGAACCGGAAAGGGTTAACATTTAGAATAACAGCCATATTGCGGTTGTGTAAGATACATTCCTGTAAGTAAAATAAAGGAACCCTGGCAACAAATAAGAGAAAATATTTACACGTAAGTACAAATATTAAAAAGTGGTTAACAGATAAGAGAAGGACTTACTTTCCGATACAAAAATTCCTGAAAATATTACCCAGAATCTCATCTGTGGTGATCTCACCGGTTATCTCGCCCAGATAATGAATTGCCTGCCGGATATCAATTGCAATAAGATCTTCAGGGATTTTTTCATCAAGTCC
>JANYIW010000071.1 GCA_025358645.1 Bacteroidales bacterium | reverse complement strand
TAAGCCACCAGTTCCTCATGCCTGTTGCAGCAAAAGGAGCAAAAAGAGCACCTACATTTATACCCATGTAAAAAATCATGAAGGCTGAATCGCGGAATTTTGAATATTTTGGGTCGTCATACATCTGGCCTACAACCGCCTGCAGATTTCCCTTGAATAATCCGTTTCCAAAGGCAATTGTAAAAAGGCCGATAATTGTTATTGTAAGGGTCATTCCGGGAACTGCCATAATAATATATCCGGCAAACATGATTATTATTCCGGCAAGTATTACCAGTTTATACTTTTTTGTTGCGTCGGCCAGTATACCTCCGAGAAGTGCCAAAGCGTAGATGCTGAAATAGAACCAGCTATAGATACCTCCGGCTTTTTCAGCCGACAACCCGAACTTGGCCTGTAAAAAAAGAACCAGAATAGCCATCATTGTATAAAATCCAAACCTTTCTCCCATATTTGAGAAAAAGGCTACCAGTAATCCCTTGGGATGATTCTTCAGCATAATGTTACATTTAAAATGTTGATTCTGATTGTAAACAAATATATCAATCTTTTTGAAAGTAAAAAACATGTTATGCGGGCAGTATTTATTCTAAATTGCCTTTATCCTTTTAATTAATGGCTTAAGAGTGTAAATTTGTGAAACAAAAATATTTCCGGGATGAAACTTTTTAGAAGTGATCAGATAAAACAAATTGATGAGTATACCATAAATGAAGAAGGGGTGGCCTCAGCCGATCTGATGGAAAGAGCCGCTTTACAGTTGCTCCGATGGTATCTTCAGAAGTTTGAAAGAAACAGCCATATCCTCATTTTTATTGGTCCGGGTAATAATGGAGGCGATGGACTTGCTCTGGCTCGATTACTGGAATCCAACAGGTATGAACCTGAGGTGTATTATGTTGAATTTACTGAAAAAACTTCTCCAGATTGGAAAACAAACCTTCTGCGTCTGAAAACAGAGACAAAAGTTCCACTTAATTATTTAAGTGTAGCGAACCAGTTCCCTGATATTAATTCAGGTGATATTATTATTGATGCTATTTTCGGGTCCGGTCTTACCCGTCCTGCCGGGGGGGTGGCAGGAGATGTAATAAAACTAATAAACCAATCAGGCGCAAAAATTATTTCAATTGATATTCCTTCAGGAATGTTTGGAGAGGATAATACTAAGAATAACTATGATGATATTGTTTCAGCTGATTACACATTGAGTTTCCATTTCCCAAAACTCTCTTTTATGTTTTCAGAGAATGCAAGATGCGTTGGAGAATGGATAGTACTGCCTATAGGGTTGAGTGCGAATGCAATCAGAAACACAATTACTCCTTATGTCTTTTTAGAAAAAGGTGATGTAGCCTCTTTACTTAAAAAAAGAAATAAATTTGATCATAAAGGAACATTTGGTCACGGTTTACTGGTTTCCGGATCTTTAGGTAAAACAGGAGCTGCAGTGCTGGGTGCAACAGCAGCGCTGCGTGCGGGTATAGGTCTTATTACCTGTCATGTACCATCTTGTGGAGTGTTAATTATACAGGTTGCAATACCAGAAGCTTTAGTGGAACCTGACCGGAATGAAAAACACTTTTCTGAAATTGGAAACACTGACTCTTTCAGTGCAATCGGAGTGGGACCAGGTATTGGCACAGAACCTGAATCTCAAAAAGCGCTTTGTAAACTTTTGACAGAATGTAAGAGACCAATGGTACTCGATGCGGATGGATTGAATATTCTCTCATTAAACAAAGACTGGCTTTCTCTTATCCCTGAGGGAGCAATAATAACTCCACATCCGAAAGAATTTGAGAGGCTCGCAGGAAAAACAGATAATAGTTTCCTGAGGTTAAACAGGCAGATTGAGTTTTCAGCCAACTATAGATGCATTGTTGTTCTTAAAGGCGCTCATACTTCTATTACAACTCCTGATGGAAAAGTGTTTTTTAACAGCACCGGGAATCCCGGTATGGCAACGGCAGGTAGTGGTGATGCACTGACAGGAATTTTATTATCTTTGCTTTCACAGGGCTACACACCTGAAAATGCAGCAGTTTTAGGCGTTTATCTTCATGGACTTGCAGGTGATATAGCGGCTGAAGAATTGTGTTATGAGTCAATTATTGCGTCTGACATAATTAAATACCTGCCAAAAGCGTTTAAGAGATTAAGGAAAAAAAATAACCTTGCGACTTGTAATATGCATCTGGATTTACGAAAAAAAAGAAACGATAAACGATAAACACTAATATTAAGATAAAACTAATCTTTATGAAAACTATAATCAGATTATCCGTCCTGCTGACAATAATATTTTTTGCTTCTTCCTGTTTTCCCGGGAAGCAAGTTACAGAATCAAAGGGTATTATATTACCACTTTCTGATTCCTCTGCATTGAGAGACGGTAGTATAGTTTATGGACTTCCACGTACCGTATTCACAGTGGTAGTTGATATGGAAAGAACCATTGAGAAACCTGGTCCTTATGCACAATTTGCAGGTGATTTGCTGGGACTTACGGATATTATTAAGAACGAAAATGAATCATGGTCAATTAAAGGTATTACTGTAAATACGCATGATGAGTTAGATCCGTCCCAGTTTTATGTAATTTCGAGTACATCACTCTTCAAGACTAATGTTTTGGCTCTCAGGAAAGAAGGCCTTATTCTGGATCTGAATCCTGCAATTTTTTATCAGACTGAAAAACAAGGTAGTATTAATAAATCTGGTAACTACAAGTATCATTCCTTTGATCTTGGATCGGATGAATATTTCCAATTACAACGCGACACTGCGTATAAGCGTATGAATATTGATTCATCTTTTGTCAGAATACCTTACATTGTTGAAAAGAAAAAGAAACTTTCAATAGATCAGCTGGCTGAAAAAGCTGCTAAAAGACTAATGGAGCTCAGAGATGGGAAACATCTGATTCTTACAGGCGAAGCTACTGTTTTTCCTCAGAGCGATGCCGCCATTAATGAAATTAACCGTCTTGAAAAGGCCTATACGGAACTATTTACAGGAAAAACTCTGAATGAGTTATTTACGTTCTCATACCAGATTATTCCTTTGAAAACAATGGTTGGAAAACCTGTGACATTATTTCAATTCTCTGATCAGACAGGTCCTCTTACCGGAACCTCAAAAGGGGGAAATCCTGTTACAGTAGAATTTACACCTGAACAGAAAACCAGGGATATTACAATTCTAAACAGGGCTCAGACGAAATCAGAATCACAAAAGTTTGATAAATTATTTTACAGGGTTCCTGACGTTGTGGGTATTAAAATAAATATGGGAGCGGGAAAGCTTTTCGATTCCAGAAAACTAATCTATCAATTCGGAGAGGTCATTAAACTTCCGGCGAATTATCTAATAGGGAAATAGTCCTTATTAATTATAAAATCCATGTGATTCAAAGTGTGTTAATGGATCTTACTTCAGTTTCCCCTGGAAGATTTTTTGAAAATCCTCAAATGATTGAGTGTAGTAAGCATTATCAGCAAAAAAGCTCAGCAATACTTCCATATCTTTTGGAGCACGAAAACCAGGAACAGGCTGAGCCTGAATCTTGCCATCTTTCTGAGGAATAAGGAATACAACTGTCGGATATGACAACTGCCCCTTAAGAAGAGCGACTGCTAACTGATGTGCCTTTCCTGCTTTACCATCGTTTATGTAAGTCTGACCCAAAAAAGTGACAGTTTCAGTACCTTCAGCATCAAACTTTACCGGGTAATATTTATTGTTGAGAATATCTGAGATAACTGCATTGGTAAATGTTTCCCTGTCCATTTTTTTACACCAGCCACACCAATCAGTATAAGTATCAATGAAGATAGGTCGGGGAGTTTGCTTATTAAGCTTTTCAGCCTCCTGTATTGTGAACCACTTAACTGATGAAGATTCAGTGTGTGCAGCATTTTGTGAATGAGCTGATATCCCAAAAACGCAAAATAATATAAGTATAAAGCTCTTTTTCATTTTTTTTAATATGAAGTTTGACATGCAAAAGTAGTGCAAAATAACAGAAAATCTTTTTAAACTGATATATACAATCCCAAATATTGTGACAAACAATAATTATCTCATAAATAGGTTCTGAAATAGTATTTTTAATTTGTTTGAGAAAGATATTAATTACATTCACCCCGTTAAAATTAAATCAAAGAATCTTATAATGGAAACTATTACCAATACTCTTCGTGATTCGAAAACAGCACGATGGACAGCATTGACCATAGTCTCATTTACAATGCTCTGCGGATACTATATCGCTGATGTGATGGCGCCGTTGAAACCTATGCTTGAGAAAGAACTTCTCTGGAACAGTACAGAATATGGATTCTTTACAAGTGCTTATGGCTGGTTCAATGTTTTCCTTTTAATGCTCATCTTCGGGGGAATTATTCTAGACAAAAAAGGTGTCCGTTTCACAGGGAATATGTCGACAATCGTTATGGTGGCAGGTACTGCTCTCAAATATTGGGCAATTTCAACCCATTCCCTCGACGGAATGCATATTCTTGGCATGAAAGCCCAGGTCGTTGTCGCAGCATTGGGTTATGCCGTATTTGGTGTAGGTGTAGAGGTGGCAGGAATCGTTGTTTCCAAAGTAATTGTTAAATGGTTTAAGGGTAAAGAAATGGCGCTTGCTATGGGTCTTCAGCTGGCTACTGCACGTCTTGGAACCGCACTGGCATTGTTTGCCTCTTATCCGATTGCAATTTGGATGGGAGGTGTTGCAAAACCAGTTCTTCTGGGTCTGATATTGCTTTGCATCGGTATGATTTCTTTCTTCCTGTATACCATTCAGGATAAGAAGCTGGATAAATCAGTTGCAGCCGAAGCTGTAATTTCCGGCTCTGTTGAAGAGGAATCTTTTAAAATATCTGATATAAAGTTTATTTTAAAAAACAAAGGTTGGTGGTATATAGCTATACTTTGCGTATTATTTTATTCTGCTGTTTTCCCATTTTTAAAATATGCCTCTGACCTTATGGTTAATAAATTCGGAGTAAATCCGCTTGTTGCGGGTACCATACCTTCTTTATTGCCTTTTGGCACTATACTTCTTACTCCGTTATTCGGTAGCCTTTATGACCGAAAGGGAAAGGGTGCAACATTGATGATTATTGGCGCTATTATTATAATTCTGGTTCATTCTTTATTCTCGGTCCCATTTCTGAATTTCAAACCAGTCGCTATAGTTCTGATTATAACTCTTGGTATTGGATTTTCGCTTGTTCCTTCAGCAATGTGGCCATCAGTTCCTAAGATTATTCCCGAGAGGCAGTTAGGTTCTGCTTACGCGTTAATATTCTGGGTCCAGAACTGGGGACTTACGGGAGTTCCGGCATTGATCGGGTGGGTTCTTGATAAATATTGTATTACAGGCAGAAGGATGGTAGATGGTGTCAGCATTCCTAATTACAATTATACCATACCAATGATGATCTTCACAGGTTTTGGCTTACTGGCTCTTATTTTTGCATTCCTTCTTAAAGCGGAGGACAAGAAAAAAGGATATGGTCTTGAACTTCCGAATATTAAGGAATAAATCATAATTGCTACGCTATTTGAAGACTGCTGAATTAGTTGACTGATTAATTTGTTGAGTCCACTCCGGGAAGTCATGTTACCCCTAAAGCCTGCCTGCCACCTGCCTGCCGGTAGGCGGACTTTTGTAAATTTTTGATTTTTAGCTTTTTCCCTTTAGGGTTAAGGGTAAAAAAAAGGTAAAAATCAAAAAAAACTGACTTTTCCGAGTGGTCTCATTTGTTTAAAAATATATTAATTACATTTACCTTTCAAAACCCTATAATTTATAAAAAAACCATGGAACAAATAATCAGTACTTTACGTGATTCGAAAAAGGCAAGGTGGACCGCATTAATAATCGTTTCACTATCAATGTTTGGTGCATACTTTTTTAATTATGCCCTCTCCCCGGTTAAACCGATGCTTGAAAGTATTTTAGGTTGGAATAGTTCTGATTTTGGGATATATACATCTTCTTACACGTGGTTTAACGTGTTTTTATTCATGCTTATTTTTAGTGGAATTATCCTTGACAAAATGGGGATCCGCTTTACCGGTGTAGCAGCTACCTTAATGATGGCAATAGGAACAGGACTTAATTACTGGGCGATCAGGCATGCATTTCCTGAAGGCGCCCTGATTTTTGGAATAAAGACACAGGTTATTATTTCTGCAATTGGATTCGGAATATTTGGTGTTGGAACAGAAGCCGGAGGAATCACAGTATCGAAATCTATTGTAAAATGGTTTAAAGGCAAGGAAATGGCTCTCGCTATGGGAATGCAGATGTCCATTGCCCGCCTTGGAACAGCAGTTGCACTTGGAATTGCCCTGCCGATGGCAAAGGCATATTCTTACTCTTCTCCGGTATTGTTGGCGTTTGTATTTATGCTGATAGCCTTTACCGCCTTTATAATTTATACCTTCATGGACAGGAAACTCGATGCTTCAATAGCCGAGAGTACAAAGGGAAATGTGGCAGAAGATGCTTTTGAACTAAAAGATATTTTGTTTATCATAAAAAATAAAGGATTCTGGTATATTGCTATTCTTTGTGTATTGTTTTATTCGGCTGTTTTCCCTTTTCTGTTCTATGCAACAGACCTGATGATTAATAAATATCATGTTAACCCGAATCTTGCCGGGGCAATTCCGGCATTGCTTCCTTTTGGCACTATATTCCTCACACCTTTATTCGGAACAGTCTATGATAAAAAAGGAAAAGGGGCAACAATTATGATAATCGGGTCAATAATTTTAATAATCGTTCATAGTATTCTTGCTATTCCATTTTTAAATACGTGGTGGCTTGCTGCGGCAATGGTAATTATTCTTGGCATTGGTTTCTCTCTGGTTCCTGCTGCCATGTGGCCCTCTGTTCCAAAAATTATTCCTGAAAAACAGCTTGGAACTGCCTATGCTGTAATTTTCTGGATTCAAAATATCGGATTATGGATAATTCCGTTATTGTTAGGAATAATTCTTAATGCAACAAATCCCGATGTGACTCCTAATAAAGTTGCAGTAAAAGAGGCTGTTACCAGCGCTTTTAAACAGGTATTATCCGACAAAACATATGATCTTTCAGGTAAAGAAATATCACAACTCGCTGAAAAAGCAAGCAGCCGGACCATAGACTCATTAGTGCAAAATACAATCTATGAGTCAGAACCTACTTCTATAACTGATATGACAAGTCTGAAAAGCAGTATTTCAACAAGTACAGCAACCGCGATTGCAGGTATAAAGTCCGGAGGCGATAAGACTAAATTTGTAAAGGATATCGAAACCAGAACATCAGAAGCAATCTATCCGATTATTGAAAAAGCCAGGGTGAATCTTAGATATAATTACTTCTTTGATTTAGTGATGTTTACGACATTGAGTGTGCTCTCTTTGATTTTTGCATTCCTTCTTAAGGCAGAAGATAAAAAGAAAGGTTACGGACTCGAATTGCCGAATATTAAGAAATAGATATTAACTTTTTGTCAGTTTTTCCTGTTTTGGGCCATAATTATACGGCATTATACCGGAAGTTATGACTCTTCTTTTTGTTTGTAATAACAGTAATTAATCTTCTTATCTTTACAGGCGAGGATAAGAAATAACAATCATTTATTTTTTAATGACATGGAAACAAACGAATTTGAGAAAGCAAAAGTCTTCAGTTTTAACGAATCCATTGATTATTCTGACGGTGGCATTGTCAGCAAAACGCTAATTAAGAAGCAGTCCGGTAATGTTTCTCTATTCTCATTTGCTAGAGGAGAGGCCTTAAGTGAACACACTGCTCCTTTTGATGCCATGATTATTGTTGTGGATGGAAAGGGTGAAGTTATAATAGGAGGAAAGTCATTTATACTCGAAACAGGTCAGAACATAATTATGCCTGCAAATATTCCCCATGCAGTAAATGCGGTAGAGAAATTCAAGATGGTACTAACCATGATTAAGAGCAACTAAATGATAATATGTCTATTGGCACGAAGTAATTGAAACTTGTTAGAGAATACTCAAGAAATAATTCTCGATAATCTGATAGCAGAAAATGCCTGAAGAAGTTGTATATTATGTAACCCGGTATGGCTATCTGGCAATTTTTATTCTGGTATTTCTCCAGGAGATAGGGATGCCAAATCCTTTTCCAAATGAGCTGCTGCTTATTTTCTCTGGCTATCTATCATTCAAAGGACTTCTCTATCTTCCTTCTGTAATACTCACGGCAATAATTGCTGATTTTATTGGGACAAACATACTTTATTTTCTTTTTTATAGCACTGGGGCATTAATAATGCAAAAAAAACCTAACTGGATACCATTGTCTGCCAGGATGATAGAACGGCTTTCAACTAAGATTTCAAAAGGAGGCCAGTTAAGTATTTATATCTTCCGGCTTACACCTTTTACAAGAGGATATACATCTGTCATAACCGGTCTGCTTCAGATTAAACCGAAAGTTTTTTTGCCGATTGCATTAATTTCCGCAATTAGCTGGGCTACAATTTATGTTGTGATTGGTCATTTTATAGGTCCTTCCTGGGATCTCTTTACTAAGAATATTCCGGGCTTTAAAAGTATTATGGTTGCAGTACTTGGTATAATTTTATGTATGGTTCTTCTTGTTTATTGGTTCAGAAAAAGGGAAAAGCGGAATAAAATACAGGCATAAATAACGGTGAAAAATATAAAATATAATCCTAAACTATTCAATATTCCAATTTCCAATATGAAAATTCATGTGATATCAGAGACTCAGTTCATAATGAAAGCAACTGGTATTCATACAGCCTTTATTAATCATATTCAATTATTAAAGAAAAAAGATGATATTGAAGTAGTAGTAAATAATGAAGGTACCGGCGACGTATTTCATGGTCACACTTATGGCCTGTACTACCTCTGGAAAGGTAGAAAATATAAAGGAAGAAGAGTATTTACAGCTCACGTTATTCCGGATTCTATAAAGGGATCTTTGCCGGCGTGGTGGCTATTTATGCCATTTATTAAGGTGGGATTAAAGATAGTCTATTCTTATGCTGATGTATGCATCGCTATATCACCTATGGTTAAAAAGGCAATCATTAATACCGGCGCTAAAACAGAGATTGTGAGTATATATAATCCTATTCACGTAGAAACCTGGCAGAGAACTGAAGAAAACCGGAAAAAAGGCAGAGAGAGACTTGGTTTAACCGCTAATGAATTTGTTGTTCTGGGTGTAGGTCAGTTAGAGGGTAGAAAGGGTGTTGATGACTTTCTTGATATTGCAAAAGCCATCCCTGAAGTTAAATTTGTATGGGCAGGAGGAAGGCCTTTCGGCGGCTTAACTGAAGGCATTAAACGGATTAATGAGAGATTCATGAATGCAGGAGATAATGTAATAAATGCTGGTCAGATTGACCTTGAGGATATGCCGGTAATCTATGCAGCTGCAGACCTGATGCTCTTCACTTCATACCAGGAAAACTGTCCGTTGGCGCCAATTGAAGCTGCCGCCTGTGGGATGCCTGTAATTTACAGGGATATAGAAGAATACAGATCTTTATATGAAAACCCTTATATAAAGGCTGGTAGTATAGAAGAGTTTACAACCATTACAAAAAGGATGATTTATGAAAAGGAATTCTATGATAACGGACTCAAAATATCGAAACAACTGTTAGAACAGTTTAATGAAGATATCATCAGAAAAAAACTCATCGATACTTATCAATGTTTACTTGATAAGCAGCTGTTATTATGAGGGTCATTTTACCCAGTGTCTGGCACCAGTTTTTTATGCCATCTTAATCAGAATCGCCTTGAGTGTGTCAGTAACATCCTCCTCTTCATCAACACATCTTTCGAGCATCTCCAGAATTTTGTTATTTTTAATCAGTTCTTTTGGATCTTCTTCTTTTTCAAATAATTCAGAGATACCTGTAAAATATATTTCATCAGCTTTATGTTCAATTGCGGTAACGATTCCGCAAGCACGCGATATTTTTTCTTTGTTGGCAACAGGATCCTTCAGGCAATGAATAGCCGTCTCGACTTCTTTCGCTCCTTCATAGACTAAATCTGCCATCTCTTTGTATATAGGCATCATCTTTTTGGGCTTGTAAAGACAAATTCTGCGGGCGATTCCATTTATTGAATCAACGACATCATCAATATGTGCTGTAAGCTCATGAATATCCTCCCTGTCAAAAGGAGTAATGAAAGATTTGTTAAGTTGTTCATAAGTTTTAAGTGTAATCTCATCTCCTATATGTTCGACGTCCCTTATCTTTTTGTAAAGTTTCTCATGTTCTTCAATGTCGGTCTTGGACAAAAGTTCTTTAAGGAGTTCTGATGCTTTTACCAGGTTTTGTGCATCACTTTCAAAAAGTGGAAAGAAGGAATGATCTTTCGGCACAAAAAATTTGAGAATACGATCTATATTCATAATTAATGGGATTTGCTATTATTAAATTATGATTAATTATTTCATTTAATGATCAGGTGAAGTAGAAAGTAAATTAAAAAACTGAGAAGGGCTGATACAGGGATAGTAAGTATCCAGGCCCAGAAAATCTTAAGTGATACGCCCCATTTTACAGCAGATACGCCTTTTCTGGCCCCGGCTCCCATTATAGCTCCGGTAATAACATGAGTAGTACTTACAGGTATACCAAAATGTGTGGCAACAAAGAGGGTGATGGCACCGGCAGATTCAGCACAGAATCCTTCAAATGGCTTTAGCTTGGTTATCTTTTGCCCCATCGTCTTTACAATTCTCCAGCCGCCTAATAATGTACCTAAGGCAATTGCTGCCTGACATGAAAGAACAATCCATAAAGCTATCGGATCATGCTTTGTCGCTAATCCGGAAACAATCAAAGCTGCCCAGATGATTCCCATTGACTTCTGGGCATCATTGCCACCATGTCCAAGACTAAAGGCAGCAGCAGATAAGAGCTGCAATCGACGAAAATGTTTGTCAATTCCCGATGGAGAGTGGTTTCTTGCAAAGTAGATCACAATGGCTGAAATCATGAAAGACATAACCATTCCAAGAACCGGCGCTATTACAATAAAAACAACAATTTTTATTACTGCAGTAATCATGACTGAACTCCATCCGGAACTGGCTACAGCAGCTCCGACCAGTCCGCCAACAAGTGTATGTGAAGAACTGGAAGGAAGACCAAACCACCAGGTCATCAGGTTCCACGAAATTGCTGAAATCAATGCCGCAGCAATTACTGCAAGATTAATAATATCCGGGTTAACAACATTTCCCATAGTAGTGGCGACATTAAGAGGGAAAATAAGGAAGGCAACAAAATTGAAGAAAGAAGCCATGCAAACTGCAGCAATAGGAGAAAGAACTTTGGTTGAGACAACTGTTGCGATCGAATTTGCCGAATCATGAAAACCATTAATAAAATCAAAGATAATTACCAGCGCAACTACAATATATAAAAATGTCATTTTCGTGGAATTATTAACTTATTCGATGATATGGTAATTTTATTGAATCCTTAAAGAATAATAAGTGGTTCATCTCTATATGATTATGTTTTTAATCTTTTTAGTAATCAGGCGCAACAAAGTACTAATATTAGTATGAAAATCAAAAGTATTCGAACATAAATTTATTGACACTGTTATGGATTAGAATTCTCTACAGAAGAATTAAGAGATTATATTCCAAATCTCTTTATAATTGATATTGTTTTAATGGTCAATTTGTATTAATTTTATTGGATGTTTTTGAAAAATTAAAACTATTTATTATGAGCAGCATACGCGATCTTGAACCGAAACAATTATGGA
>JANYIW010000019.1 GCA_025358645.1 Bacteroidales bacterium | reverse complement strand
TACCATACCTCTCACAGGAGGTTGCGGAGTAGTCAATGCAACAGGCACGATAACAGTAACATCAAATAATACTGTAAGCAGGACATCTGCGACAGGGACGGATGCGCAGACGTTATGTATCAACACGGCACTAGTCAATATCACCTATGCAACTACCGGAGCAGCCAGTGCAACAGTCACAGGGTTGCCGGCAGGAGTAGCAGGAGTATGGGCAGGGAATATTGTGACTATCAGTGGCAGCCCGACATCAGCCGGATCATTCACTTATACAATAACTCTTACAGGTGGATGCGGTGTCACTACAACAACAGGAACAATAACAGTCACTCCTAATAATACAGTCAGTCTTACATCAGCTGGAGGCACCAATGCGCAGACTTTATGTATCAACACGGCGCTAACCAATATCACATATAGTACTACAGGAGCAACCAGTGCAACAGTCACAGGGTTGCCGACAGGAGTAGCGGGCGTATGGGCATCTAATGTTGTCACTATCAGTGGTACACCTACAGCATCAGGACCATTTACTTATACAGTCACACTGACAGGCGGATGCGGCGTCACTACAACAACAGGAACAATAACAGCGACTCCGGCCAATACAGTAGGAGCGCCATCATCAACTCCGACACTTTGTATCAGTACAATACTGACCAACATCACACATACCACAACTGGAGCAACAGGTATTGGAGCAGCAGCAGGCTTACCGGCAGGAGTAAATGCAGCATGGGCAGCCAATACAATTACTATAAGTGGTACCCCAACAGCAGCCGGAGTATTTAACTACACCATACCACTCACAGGTGGTTGCGGAGCAGTCAATGCAACAGGAACGATAACTGTAAATTTGTCACTTGTGCCAACCTTTACTGCCCAGCCAGGAGCAAATTCCTGTGTTGGAGCCAATGTTACATACACGACCCAGACTAGCGGTGGAATATCAAATTACGTATGGACCGTACCTGGAGTATCAGGAACGGATTACACGGTAACCGCAGGGGGAATAGGAAACGCAAGCAATAGCGTAACCTTACAATGGCTAACCGCAGGGATCAAGACGGTCACAGTCAATTACAACAGTGCTTTCGGATGTATGGGCTCGAGCCCGGCAACAAATAATACAACGGTCAATACACCACCATTACCGGCAATAGTCGGCAGCAACAGCGTTTGTCCAAATTCAATAGGAATTACTTACAGTACCACTAACAATGCAGGAGATACTTATAATTGGGTAATAACAGGTGGAATTATCACCGGTGGTGTTACAACAAGCAGCATTACAGTTAATTGGGGTCCGATTGGTGCAGGTACTTTAAGAGTTTCTGAGACAAATACAACTACTGGTTGTAATTTTACAACCCCTATTTATAATGTTCAGATCATTGATGTTACTCCACCAATTGCAATTTGTAAAAATATCACCATTATTCTGGATGCAGCAGGTAATGCAATCATTACTGCAGCTGATGTGAATAATGGCAGCAATGACAACTGCGGAATAAGTCTTCTATCAATAGATAGGACCAATTTTTCATGTGCTGATCTAGGAATTGTTCCGGTTACCTTAACAGTCAGAGATAATTCAAATAATACAAGTACTTGTGTCTCAAATGTGACAGTTACAAGCACTTTGAATATTTCCAGCGCAACCTTAAATAGTTGTAGCGCAATCCCTGGGATAGCTGCCCTGTTTGAGTCGAGCGTTGTTGGGGGTGTTGGACCTTACACTTATTTCTGGGATGGGCTAAATGATGCGTTTAATCCTTTCATGAGAATAGCCCTATTCCCGTTCTCATTTTCAACTTCAAATACTACCACTCAGAGAACACCTTTACTAAACTGGTACTTACCAAATGGTATATATGCTGTTGAGTTAACAGTAACTGATTCCAATGGATGTACTGACAAATTTATTCTCAACTTTACAAAAACAGGTCTTACCACTGATAACATTTCGAATATCACTTCAGTTGCATGTCAGGGTAAGACTGTAACTTATACGGTAGGTTTTGATGCTAGTGCATCTTATGCCTGGAATGTTCAGAATGGAACTATTGTCTCTGCTGTCACAAATACAAACGTATTGCAAGTCGCATGGAATTTAGGTTTCCCGGGAGGTGTTGTCAGAACTAATTTAAGTCAACCGTCGGTATTTGGGCCATGTGAATCTTCGGTCATTAATACTGTCACTATTAATCCAACACCTTTACCGACATTTACTTTACAACCTGGACCATCCGTATGTGTTGGTATTGATGTTACTTATACCACTGAAATTGGTCAATCAAACTATTCATGGACTTACCCTGGTGTTTCAGGAACGGACTATGTTATCAATTCGGGGGGAGGTGCAACAAGTAATACCGTTACACTGAAGTGGTTAACAGCAGGCAGTAAGATAGTTACGATCAACTATAATAATGCATCAGGTTGCGCAGCAACTTCACCTACAATCTCTAATGTTACAGTCACTCCTAATAATACTGCTAGTCTTACATCAGCAGCTGGTACCAATGCACAGACCAGGTGTATAAGCACAGCTCTGACTAACATCACCTATTCAACAACAGGAGCAACAGGTATTGCAGTAGCAGCAGGATTACCGGCAGGAGTAAATGCAACGTTTGCAGCCAATACTATTACTATAAGTGGCACCCCGACAGCAGCAGGAGTATTTGCATACACCATACCTCTCACAGGCGGCTGCGGAGCAATTAATGCAACAGGAACAATAACTGTCACCGTGGCCAATACAGTGGGCGCACCATCAACTACTCCGACACTGTGTATCAGTACATTACTTACCAACATCACGCATGCCACAACAGGAGCAACAGGTATTGCAGCAGCAACAGGATTACCGGCAGGAGTAAATGCAGCATGGTCAACTAATATAATTACTGTAAGTGGCACTCCGACAGCAGCAGGAGTATTTGCATACACTATACCACTCACAGGCGGTTGCGGATCAGTTAATGCAACCGGAACAATAACAGTCACCTTGGCCAATACGGTAGGCGCACCATCATCTACTCCGACACTGTGTATCAATACAATGTTGACTAATATCACCCATGCTACCACAGGAGCAATAGGTATTGGAGTAGCAACAGGATTACCGGCAGGAGTAGCAGCAGCATTTGCAGCTAATACAATAACTATAAGTGGCACCCCGACAGCCAGTGGAATATTTAATTACACTATCCAATTAACAGGAGGTTGCAGTATTGTAACTGCATCAGGCAATATTATTGTAACAACTTTTCCAACGGCCAGTATATCATATCCTGGATCTCCATATTGCGCAGATGCCGGCGTTCAGAATGTAACTTTAACAGGAAATGCAGGAGGCACATTTAGTGCACCTGCCAGTCTGACAATCAATGCACTCAGCGGAGCAATCAATCCGGGAACAAGTACGCCCGGGACCTATACGGTAAGTTATGATATATTAGCAGGAGGAGGATGCGGGCCAGTTACTGCAACCACATCAGTTACTGTTAACAATATACCGGCAGCACCTGTAGTAGGAGTTATCACACAGCCTACCTGTGCATTATCCACGGGAAGTGTAGTACTCAGCGGTTTACCGGCAGGCAACTGGACCATCAACCCGGGAGCAATGGCAGGGAATACGGTCAGTACAACTATCTCAGGTTTAGTAGCAGGCACATATAATTATACGGTAACAAATGCCGTAGGATGCACATCGGTGTTATCTGCAAACGTAGTTATCAATGTACAACCTATAGCTGTAATAGTTACAATTACCAACCCTACAGCAGTCTGCATACCATCCACCGTTGATCTTACAGCCACAACAGTTACAGCAGGCAGTACAACAGGACTTACCTTTACTTACTGGACAGATGCATTAGCTACAGCAGCTTATGCAACACCGATATCAGCAGCAGCGGGTACATATTATATAAAAGGTACTGATCTGGTAACAGGTTGTTATGACATTAAACCAGTCACAGCAACAGTTAATATTTCGCCTACTGTGACAACAACAACTGTTAATGTTGCATGTTTTGGTGGAAATACCGGAACCGCTACAGCTATACCAGCAGGAGGGTCAGGAGTTTATACATATTCGTGGAACACTATCCCTGTTCAGACAACAGCAATCGCTACAGCACTTACGTCAGGTATTTATATTGTAACAGTTGATGATGGCACAAGTTGTACTTCAACAGCCAGCTCAACAATTACTGAACCTGCAACAGCTCTTACTGGCAGCATTACATCTCATACAGACGCATCGACATTTGGAGGCAGCGATGGCAGTGTAACCGTGGCTGGATCAGGCGGTACCGGAGCTTATCAATACAAGCTCGGATCCGGACTTTACCAGGTTTCAGGTACTTTCGGAACACTTGCAGCAGGATCTTATACTGTAACTGTTCAGGATGCAAACCTTTGTATATATCCTGTTCCAGTAGTTATTTCTGAACCGCTGGCATCACTTTCAGGCAACCTAACTGCACAAACACCTGTTACATGTTTCGGCACTCCAACAGGAAGCGTCACAGTAGCCGGCACAGGAGGTTTGACTCCTTATGGGTATAGTTTGGATGGGATTACATACCAGACTTCTGGAACATTCGGAACTCTGATAGCAGGACCATATACTGTAACCATCAGAGACGCATTACTGAACACTACTACTGTGAGTGTTGTAATTTCAGGACCTTCTTCAGCAGTTAGTGGAATTATAAGTTCACCGGTTAATGTTCTATGCTATGGCAGTAGTACAGGAAGCGTCACAGTTACCGGTTCAGGAGGAACTTCTCCATACCAGTATAAGATTGGGGCCGGATCATATCAGGTATCGGGATCATTTACCACACTAGCAGCAGGGTCCTTTGTAGTTACTGTGCAGGATGCTAAACTGTGTGAAATAGCTGTTCCGGTTACGATCACCCAACCAGTCTTAGCTTTAACAGGAAGTATTTTTGCACAGACTAATGTTTCATGTAACGGCTTTACAAATGGATCTGTTACGATATCTGGTACAGGAGGGATTTCTCCTTACTTATACAGTATAAATGGAGGAAGTTACCAGGCTTCAGGTTCGTTTAGCAACTTGCCATCTGCTACTTATATTCTTTCAGTCAGTGATGCAAATCTCTGTACAGCAAATGTTTCAGTTACTGTTACAGAACCTGCATCCCTTTCAATGGCCACTACCAGGGTTGATGCATCATGTCCTGACGCTTCTGATGGGTCCATAACACTTGCAATCACTGGAGGAACACAACCATATAGTGTTTATTGGATAGATGGTATACTAACCCAGGATCGTCTGAACATTCCTAATGGCACTTACAGCGTTGAGGTAACTGACAAGAATTCATGTGCTTTACGTTTGGATGTCGTTATCGGTGTTATTGGTTCAGAACTGTGTCTTGAAATACCGGATATCATAACTCCAAATAATGATGGATATAATGATACATGGGTGATTAAAAACATTGATATGTTCCCGAATGCTGAAGTCTTTGTATTTACCAGATGGGGTAAGCTTGTATTCAATAGTAAAAATCTTGCGGCAAACCCATGGAATGGTACATTTGAAGGAAGGCTTTTACCAACAGATTCATATCATTATGTATTACATCTTAATGATGGATCCAATCCAAGATCAGGTGTAATAAGTATAATCAGATAAAAATTACCATATTTAGAATAATATATATATGAGGTATCTAAGAAGTATATTGCCAGCATTCGTTCTCAGCTTCATTTTTGAAGCAGCCTTTGCACAGCAGGTCCCGATGTATAGCCAGTACATCATGAATGGATTCCTGATAAACCCCTCATTCGCGGGACGCGACGGCTATACCACTGTTAACCTTACAGTCAGAGAACAGTGGGTTGGAATGGCTGGAGCTCCAAGTACTTATGCTGCAAGTTTTCAGACGCGTATCCTCAAAAACAGTTTCATTTCAAAATCTACCGCGGTAAGAAAGAAGATCATTAAGCCGACTAAGGGAGGTAAGGTAGGTCTTGGCGGATACGTATTCAATGACAATAATGGTATTATGAAACGTACCGGAGTTCAGTTTGCATACGCCTATCATATTTCCATGGGACGGACGGGGGGCATACCGAATGATCTTTCTTTTGGACTTGCATTGACTGCATATCAGTTTGCAGTTAATACAAATGGTTTGATTTATAATCACGATGATCCATTATTGAATTCTTATGACAGATCGGTTTTTATCCCGGATTTCAACTTTGGAGCAAGTTTCACCACTTCAAAATATTATTTAGGATTTGCTATGACTAATTTGTTCCGAGGTTCATTATTGTTTGCCGATACATCCATTACAAAAAGAAGGGAACTTGGCAATTTTTATCTGACGGGTGGATATAAGTTTCCATTATCACCTGACTGGATCCTTGAACCATCTGCTTTCATTAAAGCTTCCGATATGTTTTTAAAGTCGGTGCAGATGGATCTGACAGCAAGAGTTTACTACAAGGAGGACTACTGGGTCGGAATGTCATATAGAACCAATGATGCTATAATAGCGATGTTGGGTTTAAAATATGACAGATTCTATTTTGCTTATGCCTTTGACTTTACTCTGACTGACATCAGGAAACAAAGTTATGGAACTCACGAACTTTCTCTTGCTGTCAAATTTGGTGAGAGTGCCAGAAGATACCGCTGGATAAATGCATATTAAAGATTTAAGATAGTTAAGGAGTCTGATTTCATATCAACCTCCTTTTTTTAAAGAAGTGTCATGTCAAAAGGGATATTTCCAGATGTTTCAGTTGCTTTCCTGCTGCTTAATCTTTCTTTCAATCCGGTCTATTCCCAGGTTGTTGTATCTCAATCTGAAAGAATTATTTTTTATAACGTTGAGAACCTTTTTGATATTTATGATGATTCACTTACAATGGATAATGAATTCCTTCCTGACGGTTTGATGAAATGGAATTTATCAAGGTATAATAAAAAAATAAATTCACTGTATAAAACAATTATTGCGGCAGGGGAGTGGGAACCTCCTGCGGTTGTTGCTCTTTGTGAGATAGAAAACAGAAAAGTACTGGAGGATCTCATTTATGGCACCTACTTAACGAAATTTAATTATAGTATAATTCATGAAGATTCACCAGACAGAAGAGGAATAGATGTTTGCCTCATTTACAGGAATAAACTTGTTGATATTATTTGTTACACATACTGGATCCCAGCGAAATCAGAACCTCAGGATTTTAATTCCAGAAGTGTTCTGTATGTAAAACTTTTAATCAGATCCGATACGATCCACCTTATTGTAAACCATTGGCCTTCAAGAAGAGGAGGGGTGCTTGCAGGTGAAAGTAACAGGCTTAGGATTGCATCTATGGTTCATGAAAAAGTCGATTCTATATTTAAAAGTAACTCTTCAGAAGCTGGAATAATAATTTTGGGTGATTTCAACTGTACTCCGGATGATCAGATTTTAAAATCGCTTATTTTCTCCTCTGACAATGAAAAATCCCTTATAAATCTTTCTGATAGCCTTGCTGATAAAGGCTGTGGAACTTATCGTTATATGGGGAAGTGGGAAATGATTGACCAGATAATTGTTTCCAGGAGACTATTATCACGAAGCGAGGGATTATATACAGAGCCAAATCTCTTTAAGATCTTCAGCCCCGATTTTCTTCTGAAAAAGGATCCTAAATATCCGGGGTTTACTCCCCTTTCAACATATCGGGGTTTTAAGTATCAGGGAGGTTTTAGTGATCATCTGCCGGTAATTCTCGATCTTAAGGTAAGATAAAATGGTTAACGGGAGTCAGTCCCAGTTCAACTCCTTTGTCCAGCATAAGTTTTCTTGCTGCATCGTGTTCATTAGGGATTATACCATCAAGTATTGCATCCCTGATTGCATTTTTAATAATCCCAACTTCTTTCCCGGGTTTAATTCCGAAAGTCTCGATTATTTCACTTCCGTCAACCGGAGGTTGAAAATTTCTTACAGCATCTTTCTCTTCAATCTCTTTAAGTTTATTTCTTACAAGCTTGAAGTTTTCAAGATGTTTTGCCTTTTTTGCTTCATTCTTGGAGGTTATGTCTGCTTCGCATAATGCCATCAGATCGTCAATGTCATCACCGGCTTCAAAAAGCAATCTTCTGATTGCTGAATCTGTTACCAGTTCCTGCGACAATGCTATTGGCCGGAGGTGAAGATCAACTATCTTCTGAACATATTTCATCTTCTCATTTAGCGGGAGCTTTAACTTTCTGAAGATATCCGGAATCATTTTTGAACCTACAAATTCATGTCCATGAAATGACCAGCCGGTTTCAGGTATGTATTTCTTAGTAACGGGTTTGGCAATATCGTGAAGCAGGGCAGCCCACCTGAGCCATAGATTATCAGTATTCTTGCTTATATTATCAAGAACTTTTATTGAATGATGAAAATTGTCCTTATGAGCCTTCCCTTCTTTTGTCTCAACTCCTTTAAGATTATCTAGCTCAGGGAATATTATCCTGAGTAAGCCAGCTTTTTCAAGAAGTATGAAACCTTTTGAAGGATGAGAACACATAATTATCTTATTAAGTTCCGTTACAATCCTTTCTGCCGATACAATCTTAATCCTTTCAACGTTTTCTTTTATTGAATTGAATGTCTTGTCTTCGATTGTGAAATTAAGCTGAGCGGCAAATCTTATTGCTCTCATCATCCTTAATGGATCATCAGAAAATGTTTTGTCAGGTTCCAGCGGTGTTCTGATTATTTTCTTTTTCAAATCTTCAATGCCTCCAAAGGGATCCAGGAATGTCCCAAATGTCTCTCTGTTGATGCTTATAGCCAGTGTATTAATCGTAAAATCCCTTCTCTTCTGATCATCTTCCAAAGTCCCGTCTTCCACAACAGGCTTCCTTGAATTTCTGTCATACGACTCTTTCCTTGCACCTACAAACTCTATCTCATATTCACGATTCCTGAACATAGCAGTACCGAAATTCTTAAATACACTGACTTTGATTCCCGGATGTATTTTCCTTGCTGCTTTCTGTGCAATCTCAATACCGCTTCCAATAACCACAATATCAATGTCTTTATCGGGGTGGTCTCTTTTGAGAATACAATCCCTTACCCAACCTCCAATTACATATGCTTGTACATTCTCTGATGTAACCACCGATGAAAGTGTCTCGAAGATTTTGTCATTAAGACATATATTCATATATAGATATGACAATTTGTTTAATTTTCATGACAAAGTTACAATTAATACTCAATTATATTTAAATATTGATATTTGAAGTTAATTGGCATGAAGGTTGACCTGTAAATAAACAAAGGCTATTTTCTAATGTTTATTTAATGAAAATGATATGATAGAGCATCTTACAAAAGTGACATTTTTGAATAAAGTATTCAACTATGAAAAGAATAAAGAATGGAAGTATGAAGGCGAAAAACCATGTATAATTGATTTTTATGCCGATTGGTGTGGTCCATGTAAAGCTGTAGCGCCCGTTCTGGAAGATCTGGCGAAAGATTTTGACGGTAAGATTAATGTTTTTAAAATCGATACAGAGGCGGAACAGGAACTTGCATCAGTTTTTGGTGTACGAAGCATTCCTTCATTCTTATTTGTTCCTGCTGAAGGTCAACCACAGATGGCTATGGGGGCGCTTCCAAAAGAAACCTTTATTAAAGCCTTTAAAGATGTACTTGGTGTAGAAAAATGAGCAGTTCGTCAAAAGTTCCTGTGTTTTTAATAAATAATTAGAAAAATACGAAACATTTTATGTCCTATAATCGTTTAGTATTATAGAAGTTAGTAAATTAGGTTTTAAGGGTTTTTTTTCATGGATTTAGGTTAAGGGTAGTAAAGTAGTAAATCAGGACCGAAGTCCTGATTTATTTTTAGGTAAGGTCCTTAAAAATACTATTAATCTCCTCCTCAGTTGACCTCAGTTTTTTCTGACATTGTTTGATAAGTTCAGAAGCTCGTTTTACTTCAACCGACAACTTATCAATATCCAGATCTCCACTTTCAATCTTTTGCAGAATGTTCTCTATCTCAATTACTGCATTATTAAATGAAAATTCCTTCTTAGCCATATCATTAAGTTTTAAAAATTAATTTATTATCCCCTTCATTTTTCCTGCATTTTTACTTAACTCTCTCCTCTTATTTCGACACCGCCTTGCTTCTCAAAGATCCTTCATAGAGTTGCGTATCAATCAAATCATTAATTTTTACCTGATCACTGTTTCTCAGAATTCTGCCATTAACTGATGTTATTGAATAGCCTCGTTGAAGTACATTTTCAGGTTCCAGAAGAAGTAAAGTACTCTCTAAACTTTTCACCATTACATTGTTCACGGTCAGAAAATTTAATGATGCGGCAAAAAGACTCTGATTTTTCACTTTCAGCGCCGTCACTTTCCCGGAAAAAAGTGATTTGACTGATGAAGAAAGTTTAGACTCCTGATTTGCCGGAATAAGAGCAGCTTTAAAGATTAGTTCCTTACCTGTGTTATTGATTTCAATTATTTTGGCTAAAAGCTTATCTTTTACATCCGATAGCATTATTCGGGCAAGGGGTAATAATTTAATTCCTGAAGTTTCAATAATGGTTCTGTTTTTTTCAATAATTATCCTTGAAGCATTAATTATTTCCGAACTTATTTTAATAATTTCATTTTCAGCACTTGCAACTGAATCAATAAGAAGATCAGCCACTGCAGTTGGAGTTTTAAGAGACCTGTTCGCGACCAAATCTGTAACGGTTACATCTTTGTCATGTCCTATACCGGTGATAACTGGCAAAGGAAACTGGGTAACATGATAGGCGATATTATAGCTGTCGAACCAGCTAAGGTCAGTTTGTGAACCTCCACCTCTGATTATTACAACCAGATCGAATAAATGGGAGTTTAAGGCAATTTTGTCAAGAGCGCTTATTACACCCTGTTCCGTTTCTGTGCCCTGTAATGAGCTTTCTATCAATGCAGTATAAAATACATATCCAAAACTATTGCCTTTAAGCTGGTTGACAAAATCCGTGTATCCTGCAGCATTTTTTGAAGAAATAACAGCAATTCTTTGCGGAACAGCGGGAAATATAAGATCCTTATTCATAGTAAAGACCCCTTCCTGCTCAAGCTTTTTTATAACATGCAGGCGTTTCATCGCCATTTCTCCAATGGTAAAAGCCGGATCGATATCTGAAATGATGAGGCTTAAACCATATAATTCGTGATATTCAACCTTTATTTTTACAAGTATTTTGAGCCCCTCTTTGAGAGTTTCTCCTGCACTATTTTCAAAAAATGCCTTTAGGAATCTGTAACGATTACGCCAGATAATTGCACTTACCCGTGCTCTGACATTTTTGTCGTCCGGATGTTTTTCAATTAATTCAAGGTAGCAATGGCCGGCATTGTTTTCCTTAAGTTCCGAGATTTCAGCCATAACCCAATAAAAATCAGGTAAAGCCAGATATAATGAATCCCTTATGATTAACTGTAATTCTTCTAAAGAAACCTTC